>CAUUMU010000006.1:0-33766 GCA_963546435.1 uncultured Candidatus Saccharibacteria bacterium | reverse complement strand
CCGCTGCCTGCCTGTCGCCGCGGCTTGACCAGTAGATATATCTCCGCCATGATGGCCAGCAGCATGATAATGATGATAAGTTCAATTGTTTTTTCCATAATAATTTCCTTTTATATAATAATGTTATTGTAAGTAGTCAATCAGCGCTTGTCTGAGATCGCCGACGCCGCGCACAAATGCGTCCTTGTGGGTTTTTGGCGCAATGGCATAGGTAAAGCCGAGCTTCTTGGCCTCTTTGACACGGGCGTGCCAGCCTTGAGCCGAGCGCACTTCGCCGCCTAAGCCCACTTCGCCAAACACCACCGCTTCGTCGCTGAGTTTGCGGCCAGCTGAGGCCGAGGCGATGGCCATGGCGACCGCCAAGTCCGCCGCTGGGTCGCTCAGTTTCAAGCCGCCAACTACATTGATGTAAATGTCTTTGTCGGAGAGATTGAGCTTGGTGCGCTTTTCCAGCACCGCCACCAACAGGTTCAGCCGGTTGAGATCAAAGCCGCTGGCCGCCCGTTTGGGATAGCCAAAATTCGTCGGATTGACCAGCGCCTGGATTTCCACCAATAGCGGTCGCGCCCCCTCCATGGTGGCCAGGACGATGGAGCCGTCGAGGTTTTGCCGCTCGGCTAGCAAGCTCGCCGAGGGATTGGCTACAATCTGTAGGCCGTCCTCATGCATCTCGAAAATTGCCGCCTCGTTGGTCGAGCCATAGCGATTTTTCTGCGCTCGCACCACGCGAAAACCACCATAGCGATCGCCCTCAAAATTCAGCACCACATCGACCAAATGCTCCAGAACTTTCGGCCCGGCGATTGAGCCTTCTTTGGTGACGTGACCGACCAAAATCACCGCAGTGTTGACGGCCTTGGCGGCGCGAATGATGACATTGGATGAGTTGGTGATTTGGCTGACCGAGCCTGGCGCTGAGGCAATTTCTGCGAGCGACAATGTCTGGATGGAATCGACAATCACCAGATTATACTGGCCAGTCTGGATGGAGGCGGCGATGTCTTCGGCGCTGTTGCTGGACGCCAGCTGCAGACTTTCTGAGTCAACCGCACCCAACCGCTCAGCCCGCAATTTAACCTGCGACACCGACTCTTCACCGCTAACGTACAGCACTTGTTTCTGCCGGGCAATAAACGCCGCGACTTGCGCCAGCAGGGTGCTTTTTCCAATTCCCGGCTGCCCCGCCACCAGTACCACGCCGCCTGGCAAAAAACCGCCGCCAAGTACCGCGTCGAGGTCAGCGATGCCGGTTGCCAGCCGCACTTGCTTGGCTTCGGCGGCCGTCTCGCTGAGCCTGAGCGTGGTGAGCGCCTTGCCCTTGCCGCTGCTACGCGCTACCGCCGACGCGCCGGTGTCAACTGGCAATTGCTCAACCAGTGAATTCCACTCGCCACAATTTTCACACTTGCCAACCCATTTCGGATAGCTGGCGCCGCATTGTTGGCAAATGAATTGTGATTTTGCCCGGGCCATCACTTGACCGCCTTTTGACTATCGAGGCTTTGATTGAGCTGATCAATCTTGCGCCCCAATGCGTTTAATTTTTCAACATCAGTGTTATAGGCATCGACCTTGCCCTGGATGGTCTGCTGTTCACGACGAAGCGCCAGACCGCGCTGACTCAGCTGGGTTCGCTCAGCCTGAAACTCAGCTTGCGTCTGAAAACCGCCCGTCGTCGCCCGCTGATTAAATGCCGCTACATCTTGGTTATAGGCACTAACGCGTGCACTGTACGACGTCGTTAGCTGCTCAATTTCGCGCTTCCGCCTGGCGAGACTAGCCGCCAGCGCGTCGGCCTCGGCCTCGGCATTAGTGAACTTTTGATTATACTGAGCATGCAATTTTAGTAGCGCCGCTCGATTGCTAAAGTACTCGGCATAATGCGCCTCCAGCTCCGACCCGAGATCGGCAAACTCTGTGCCCAAAATCGAATGTAGCTCATTAGCGCGCGTACCTGGCTGAGCACGCTCATAATACGCCATCCGCTCCTCCAGCTTTTTAGTCTTGACCTTGGTATAAGCCGCCTCCAGCAGCTCGCCCAGCCGCCGACGCTGCTCCGCCGAATAGCGCGACCACGCCACGTGCAGCATTTCGTGAGCCGCCGTCACCTCTTTGATACCGTCTAGCTCCGCGTTCTGCACATTATAAATGTGAATGGTCTCTTTGGCGTGAGCGTAACAGCCAACGATCGGGCTGGCCTGTTCGACACGACGGCAATCTTGATTAAACTGTGTGGCGTTTTCTAGTCGCGGCTGGGCGAGATAAAAGCTAAATTTGGCCTTATCAGTCATCGTTGCCCGTTGCGCCAATGTTGCTATGTCCTGGCTGGGCTGGTACTGCCAGACCTTGATATGATCCAGCACTAGCTGGCGATTGAGTACCAGCCAGCTACCGCCGGCCACCAGCCCCACGAACACCACGACACCGAGGAGATTACGCAGCCGTAACATTGATCACTACCTCACGATTTTTTGTACTCGCTGTCAAGACCGCACCGGGACGGGCCTGACGAGACAATAAGACATCACTGAGCGGATCAGCCAACATCGTCTGAATCGTCTGCCTGAGCACCCGCGCGCCGCGCTGCTCATCAAATCCGTTGTCTATGATACAACGCTTAGCGCTTGGCGTAATCACCAGCGTCATTTGCTGCGCCCGTACTACCGCCTTGAGCTCGCTTACGAGATTATCGAAAATCTTGCCCACCACCGGCCGAGTCAAACTCTTGAAATACACCACCGCATCAAATCGCCCGATTAACTCCGGCCGCAGTAGCTCCTCCAGCTCGCGCCGCGCCGCTCGGGCATTGCGCTCATTCATATCGTCCGCCCGTGAAGTATCGCCGTCATGCGAGCCAAAGCCCAGCTCACCGTCGCGTACCATCGCCTCGGCGCCAACATTGCTGGTCAAGATCACGATCGTCTGCTGGAAACTCACCGACCGACCGTGCGAATCGCTTAGCTTACCGTCTTCCAAAATCTGCAGCAGCAAATTTAATACATCTGGATGCGCCTTTTCAATCTCATCAAACAGCACCACGCTATACGGCTGCCGGCGAACCTTATCGGTCAATTTGCCGCCGTCATCATAGCCGACATAGCCAGCCGGCGCGCCAATCAACTGACTGGCTGTATGCCGCTCTGAAAACTCGCTCATGTCGATCTTGATCAAACTATTGTCGCCGCCAAACACTTCCCGTGCCAACACGCGAGCTAACTCCGTCTTGCCCACGCCAGTCGGCCCGAGAAAAATGAACGACCCAAGCGGCCCCGACCGCCGACTCAGCCCGGCTCGCGCCCGGCGAATGGTTCGCGCCAGTGTCGCCACGGCCTTCTCTTGACCAAGCACCGACCGGCCCAGCCGCTGCTCCAGCGCCGCTAAATCTTTGCGCTCATTTACCGTCACTTTTTCCGCCGGCACGCCAGCCATCGCTGCAACCGCTCGCCGCACGTCATCCTCGGTCAGCTCCGGCAATGCCGGATCGTCAGCCGGCAGCTGCTTGGCCTGCTGCTCCAGTTGTTTGATGCGAACTTTTAGTTCAGCCGCGCGTTGATATTGCTCAGCCTCGACCGCCGCATCGAGCTTGCCCGCCAGCTGTTTGATCCGCCGCGCTAATTGTTGTTGCTTGGTCAGTTTAGCCGGCCGCCGCGTACTAACCAGCGCCGCCGCCTCATCCAGTACGTCAATCGCCTTGTCCGGCAAATGACGCTCCGTCACGTAGCGCTGGCTGAGGGCTACACTCAGCTCAATCATCTCATCAGAAATCTGCAGTCGATGATGTGTCGCCAATCGGCCGGCTAGCGCCCGCACCATGGCCACCGCTGCCTGCTCATCCGGCTCCGCCACCGTCACCGCTTGAAACCGCCGGCTGAGGGCCGCGTCTTTTTCGATATGCTTGCGGTATTCATCAAATGTCGTTGCCCCGATCACCCGCACCTCGCCACGCGCCAACGCTGGCTTTAGGACGTTAGCCGCATCCATCGACCCCTCGGCCGAGCCAGCACCGACCAGCAAATGCAGCTCATCAATAAACAATATAATCTCCTGATGATTACGCGCTGCGGCCACCACTTTTTGTAAGCGCTCTTCAAACTGACCACGAAACTTTGTGCCGGCGACCATGGCCGTCAGATCAAGCTGAATCAGCCGCTTACCGACCAAAAACTCCGGCACCGTCCCCGCTGCAATGCGCTGCGCCAATCCTTCAACCACCGCGGTTTTACCGACGCCCGGCTCACCGATCAGCGCTGGATTATTTTTGCCGCGCCGCCCGAGCACCGTGATCAGCCGCTCCGTCTCGGCTTCCCGACCAACCACCGGATCGAGCAGCCCGCTCCGCGCTCGCTCCGTCATATCGACTCCATACCGATCGAGAATCTTGAGATCATCCGACCGACGAGCATGCGGCGCGGCACTTTCCCTAGACTCATCCTGTATGGCCTCCAGCTGCTGCCGATCAAACACGTCCTCTAGCGTACCGCGCAGCTCATCTAGATTTACATTCATATCACTAAGCAACTTCGTCGCCCGAGCCTTGTGCTGCAGCAGCATGCTATAGACGATGTGCTCGGTACCGATGCGCTCCTGCCCAAACTCCGTCGCTAGCTGCCAAGCCGTCCGTATCGTCTCCAGCACCTCGGCGTTCATCCCTTTGTGAACAACCACCACCACGAACGACTGCGCGGTTAAGCCTAGCGCCAACTCCGCTCGATCCAGCGTCACACCACTCTCCGCCAAAATCTTCGCACCCAGCGACGAATTTTGCGCCAGCACACCGAGCAGCACATGCTCGGTACCGACATACGGACTGCCGCTATTATGCGCCAGCAGCCCGGCACGCTCTAAGCTGGCCTTGGCGGTATCAGTCAGCCGAGATTCCAACTCAGAAAAATCCTCCGGCATATCGCCCTCCTTTCGTTTTCGGCGATTCTCACGAGGCAGCCTATTCCGCCACCTCCTCAACCACGCTCATCAAGCTGTCCTCAATATTTTTGCGAGGCTTTGCTTCAGGCTTAACAGCCGCCTTTGCCTCAATATCCAGTTCATAGCCAGTCAGCCGACTTGCCAAGCGAACATTCTGCCCAGCCCGACCGATGGCCACTGACTGCTGATCCTCGCTGACGTAGACGGTTGCTCGCTTGTCGTCCTCATTGACCGTCACACTCAGCACTTCCGCTGGGCTCATGGCATTCGCGATAAAGCCAGCTGCGTCTTCCTCAAACGGAATGATGTCAATTTTTTCCTGCTCGCCGATTTCGTTCATCACTGCCTGAACACGCGTCCCGTGACCGCCGACAAATGTACCGACTGGGTCAACGCCTGGCAGTGCTGATGCCACCGCCAATTTGGTGCGGCGGCCAGCCTCGCGGGCAATCGCTTTGATTTCCACGGCGCCCGTTTCCATCTCTGGCACTTCCTGACTGAACAAGAAGCGCACAAATTCCTCATTGCCGCGGCTCAGGATCAGCTGCGGGCCGCGACCTTCACGCTCGATGTCCTTGATATACACTTTGACGCGGCGACCAACACCGTAGTACTCGCCAGGAATTTGCTCGGACTGCGGCATGATACCAACTGCCTTGCCCAGCTCAATCCGCACCACGCGCGGCTCAACCCGCTGAATCGTACCGGTCACCACCGTACCAATCTTATCTTCAAATTCTGCCAGCACCACTTCGCGCTCTGCCTCGCGCAGCCGCTGCAAGATCACTTGCTTGGCGGTCTGGGCTGCCACCCGACCAAACGTCGTCACGTTGTGGGTCTCGACCGTCACTTCGCTGCCCAGCTCAGCCGCCGGATCAACCGTCTTAGCCTCGTCCAGGCTCATTTGATTGACGTCATTTTCGACTTCTTCAACTACGGTTTTGACGACTGACACCACAGCCGTGCCGCTGTTGATATTCAGACTGGCGCGCACCAACTGCTCGCGCGTGCCGTTATCACGCCGCCACGCTGCCGCGATGGCCTGCTCAATTACCTCCAAAACCGTTTCTTCTGGCAGGTTCTTTTCCTCGGCAATCGTCCGCACCGCCAACGTCAACTGCTTAATGTTCAAATCTTCCATACTAGCTCCTTTACGCTATATTATTATACTACGTTTCATTGCAAACGCCCAAGAGACGAAAAATTCCGACCTGTTGGCCGGATATGTCAGTAGTGTAGCACACCCAGCCAGATAGCGTCAAGTTCAGCCGCCCTATTCACCCATGTCAGCCTGCGAACGGGTATGCGTATCTAACAGAGGTGGGGGCTCATAGCCATACTACAATTATTGACAAAAAGCCTTGACATTTTCTACTAATAGTGATATATATATCAGCCTTTTGACAATTTTTATTGTAAATTGTCAACTGCGCTTCGCTGTCGTAGATCAGATATCTACGGTGGCTTGAGGCGCGGAACGGCCGCACCTCAAAAAGTAGAAAGGAATGGGTCATGCTGGAAGGGCTGACTATTATCATTGTTGGGGCTATCATGATGGGAATCATGACGAGCGTGACCTCGGCCGGTGACAAGTTCACCATGGTTGGTGGGATCATGTTCGCTACTTTTGGAGCAACTGCAATGTTTTGGGTAGCCAAAGCAGTAGGACCGTACCTTCGTGTCTCAGAAGGCATTGGGTGGTTCTACAGACCTCTTGCTAACCTTCCGGAGTGGATTGGGTAGCAGGAGTCGCGACCACCGCGCTATTATGGACGGTGGCTGTCGCATTCCTGGTGGACGATTTCGTCCACCTCCCCCGACGGAAAGGAGGTAGTCACTGAGGTGCGGGGCGGGATTGATGCGATTTTTCGTATCTCCCGCCCCACTCACATCACTGAACTTATGTTATAGAACTTATGACATCACTGGCTGCTGGAGGTAGTGGCCGACGTCCGCTACCAGCTCGACCAGACGGTTGGAGTACCCCCACTCGTTATCGTACCAGACCATGATTTTCACCATGTTGCCACCAACGACCTTGGTCAGCGGCAGATCAACGATGCCAGAATGTGAGTTACCGATAAAGTCGCGGCTGACCAGCGGCTCCTCACTGACGCCCAAGATCCCTTGATAGAAACTATCAGCGGCAGCTTTCTTGAACACCTCATTCACCTGCTCGACTGTCACGTCGCGCCGCAGCAAGGCCGTCACATCACTGAGCGATACCACCGGCGTCGGTACGCGCACACTGAGGCCGTCGAACTTGCCAGTTAGCTGCGGCAGGGTTTTGGTCACGGCGATGGCCGCACCGGTCGTTGTCGGCACGATGTTCTCGGCCGCGTTGCGACCCTCGCGCAGATCCTTGGCCGGCGCGTCTTGCAACCTTTGGCTAGCGGTGTAGCTATGCACTGTCGTCAGCATTGATTTTTCGACGCCAAACTCCGCATCCAGAATTGCCATCACCGCGCCCAAGCTATTGGTGGTACAGCTGGCGTTAGAGATGATCGGTGTGGCACCCTTGATCTTGCTGTCATTAGTGCCGAGCACAATGGTGTCAACACCGTCGGATTTGGTCGGCCCGCTGATAACCACGCGCTTGGCACCCGCAGTCAAGTGCTTGCCCGCACCATCTTTATCAGTAAATAGTCCAGTCGATTCGATCACCACGTCGATATTCATCTCGCCCCACGGTAAGTTTGTTGGGTCCTTTTCCGCCAGCACTTTGACAGGTTTCCCGTCAACTACCAACTCGTTTTCTGTAAAATCGACTTGGCGGCCGTATTCCCCGTAATTGCTATCGTGTTTGAGCAGGTACGCCAGCGTCTTGGTATCTGTCAAGTCATTGATCGCTACGATCTCCAAATCGCTGCGCTCCCATGCGATTTTAAAAGCGCTGCGCCCGATCCGCCCAAAACCATTAATCGCTATTTTTGTCATCGCCATACAAGTATCCCTCCCGAGTAGCATTAGCTTTTTACTAATTATACTACAAAGTTGTATAATGAAACTATGACGCGCGAGGAATTACTACATCTGGCGGCGCCGCAGTACGATGAGGTGCCAGTACTGGTGTTAGATAGCGCTATTGACTACGCCACCAAAAAACACGCTGGGCAAAAACGTAAGAGCGGCGAACCCTACATCACACATCCGCTGGCAGTGGCTGGGATTTTAGTGGAATGGGGCATGGATATCGACACGGTGATCGCTGGTGTGCTGCATGATACGGTCGAGGATACCGATGCGACGCTGGATGAACTGGAAAGTTTGTTTGGCCGCGACATCGCCTTTTTGGTTGATGGCGTGACCAAGGTTTCGCAGGCGCGCGCTGGCATGCGCAACCTCGATAGTTACTTGCCACACACCAAGGACAACCTCGCCAAGCTGATGATCGCGGTCGGCGAGGACATCCGAGTGATTATTATCAAGCTGGCGGATCGGCTGCATAATATGCGTACGCTTCAATATATGCCGCGCGACAAGCAGAAGAAAATCGCCCGCGAGACGATCGAGGTATTTGCGCCGTTGGCGGATCGACTGAATATGGGGCGGGTGCGCGTACAATTAGAAGAGCTCAGTTTCCGGTTTTTGATGCCCAAGGACTTTCAGCGCATCAAGAGCCTGATGGATAGCCGCCTCAAGAAAAGCCAACGCAAACTTGCCAAAGTCCGCCGCGACGTTACGGCGCGCCTCCAGAGCGAGGGTCTACAATTTGAGATGGATGGCCGGGTCAAAAGCGTGTATAGCTTGTTCAAGAAGCTCGACCGTGTTGGCGATATTGATAAGATTTACGACCTGATTGCCCTGCGCATCATCGTTGATGATTTAGCGACTGGCTATCTGGTATTGGGCGTGCTGCATGAGATGTACCAGCCGTTTTACGAGCGTATCAAAGACTATGTTGCCAACCCTAAGCCAAATGGCTATCAAAGCTTACATACGACGATACAAACGCCGACCGGGCAAATTGTTGAGTTCCAGATCCGCACCCGAGACATGCACGAATACGCCGAGCGCGGTTTGGCGGCCAGCTTTCATTATAACGAACAAAAGATGTCTGACGCCTACCGACAGGGGCGAATTGCTGCGCTACCGACGGATTTGGCATGGATTCGTGACCTACAGGAAACGGCAGCTCGGGCACGCGAGGGTAAATCATTTGATTCAGAGAAATTCCGTATGAAGTTGTTTGAGGATCGAATTTTCGTCTATTCGCCCAAAGGCGATATTTATGACTTGCCGCGCGGCACCTTCCCTCTGGATTACGCCTATCGCATTCATTCCGACATCGCAGCGCACGCCAGCGGATTTAAGGTCAATGGCGTCATGAAACCATTTACCTATGAATTGCAGCACGGCGACGTCGTCGAAGTTTTGACCAGCAAATCCGCCAAGCCCAAGCCAGCCTGGCGCGACATGGTCATCACGCCGCACGCCAAAACCAAACTGCGTATGCAACTGTCAAAAAGCGGCGGCGTGCTAGCACACTTGACCGGGTTAACCGACGGCGTTTCTTCGTTGTTTCGGCATCGATAATCGTCAGCGGCTTTGCTATAAAATGTAAACTACGCCCATCTCAGGGGTCGTGACGAGTATAGCACCCACTATACTGAGTCGTAGGGGATACACGAAACCGTCAGCCTCTCTGACAAGTCGATGGTTCTGCGGACGGCGTTGCCGGATGCATTCGACTTGGAAGAGATGGCTGACGGTGTGTGACAAACACGGATCAAATCCGGCGATACGTGATACCACCCTGCTTTACACGATAGTATTACGCCTGCTCGTTCCAGCGCTCAATCGCTGCCGCCACAACCTGCTTGGCAGTATCAACGCCGGCAAATTCTTTGACAATGGTCGAGCCTGGCTTTTTCAAATCCTTATAGTGATTGAAATGGAATTCAATTTGCTTAATCAACTGCGCCGGCAGATCCTCCAGCGACTGGATGGCGTTACCATTGTGGCGATCGTCGCTTGGCACCGCGATAATTTTATCATCAACCTCATCGTCATCAACAAACTTCATCACGCCGAGGATTCGCGCCTCGACCACCAGCCCGGTCGTCAGCGGCGTGTCTGTTACCAACAGCACATCCAACTCATCGCCGTCCTCATCCAGCGTCTGCGGAATGAAACCATAATTGGTCGGCTTGGCAAAAATCGCTGGGTCGACTCGGTCTAGCCGCATGACGCCGACCGTGCGATCCCACTCAATCTTATGATTTGACCCAGCCGGAATCTCTACGACAACGGTGATTTCGCCGTCCTGATACTCTCCCGGGGTTAATACTTGGTTAAAGTCTGCCATATACTACTCCTCTCTGGCTTTTTCTTGTAAATATTCACGAATTTGCAACGCTGCGACTGCACCCTCGCCGACCGCCGAAGCGATTTGCATTGTCGCACCCGAACGGACGTCGCCCGAGGCAAAGACACCGGGAACGTTGGTGCGCAAGTGTTCGTCAGTGACGACGTGACCGCCGAGGTCCAGCTCAACATCTGAGTCCGCTAAGAACTGCGTGTTCGGGATGAGGCCGATGAAGACGAACAGGCCGTCTGCCGTAAATTCTTTCTGCTCGCCGTTCTGGGTCGATTTGACGCCGTAAAATTTGTCGTCTTTTACGATAATTTCGTCGGTGGTTGCACCAAGGTGGACGGTAATTTTACCTGCGTCAACGTATTTTTGCAGTTCCTTTTGCAGGACATCGCTGGCGCGTAACTTACTGCGCACCAACAGGTCAATGTGGCTAGCGTAGCGAGTCAAAAATATCGCTTCTTGCACCGCCGAGTTACCGCCGCCAACAACGATCAAGCGCTTGTCGCGGTAAAATGCGCCGTCGCACGTCGCACAGTAATGCACGCCGCGGCCATACAATTCATCTTCGCCTGGCACGCCCAGCTTGCGGTGATTTGAGCCGGTCGCCAGCAGCACTGCTTTGGCCCGTACCGACTGACCATCAATCGTCAATTCCAGTTCGCCATTAATCTGCTTCAATGCCGTGACATCGCCGTACTCGATCTCCGCACCGAATCGCTCGGCCTGCTGCTGCAGTTCGGACGCCAATTTCATACCGGTCACACCCTCGGCAAACCCTGGATAATTATCGATTTGATCAGTGATGGCCGCCATGCCGCCGACCACGCCGCGCTCGTATAGCATCGTCGGCACATCTTCGCGCGACAGGTAAATTGCTGCAGTGAGTGCGCTTGGACCGGCACCGACAATGATAATCTCTTTAGACATTCAACCCCCTTGACCTATAATATCGCTTGATAATTTCTGGCATCTCCGGCCGCGGAATCTCCGCCGGTTTTTCGATAGCCATTACCACAAATTTGAGTGGCGAATTAGCAGGAATTTTATCACCCTGACCCTTGTTGCCATAAGCCTTGTCCGCCGGAATTGTCAATTCACGCACACCGCCAATTTTCATACCAATCAGCCCCTCTTTCCAGCCCTGAATCACCGACGTATGTGCTGGGCCGTTTACCGCAAACGGCGCTTTCAATTTACCGCTGTTGATTGACTGATCAAAAATCTCACCCTTGGCATTCCAACCGATGTAGTAAACCGCAAATTTGGTGTCATCTTTGACCTCCGCGCCGTCACCCACGATCAAATCTTCTTTGCCTAGCTCCTTCACACCAGCAGCCTCAAAGGCGCCGACTCGCGTACTAAACCCCGAAAACTTGCCGTGATATTTACTGTTCAATTCCGCCGTCTGAGCGTCAACTTTCTTTTGCCACTCCGTGGTTGCTTTTTTATAATCTTCTTGCGCCTGCTTCAGCTCGGCCTGATCTTTGGCGTCATTGCTCGGCTGCACCATCATAGCGATAAACCCGCCAATTGTCCCAATCGCTAATGTCCCTGTGATGATCCATATACCGAGTCGCTGTCCCCTCGTCGTCGCCATAATCCTCCTTTATGTTACCTTGAAATTATATCAATGTTTCCCCTCAGCCGCAATGTCATAACGCGCTAGTTCGTCATCAATCCCCACGCCGACTGTCCGCTGTAGCTTGAGCAAATTAGCATAAATGCCACCTGATTTCGCCAGCTGTTTCGGCGTGCCGATCTCGTCGACCCGGCCATGTTTTAGCGTCACGATCCGATCCACTGTAGCAATGGTACTCAACCGGTGGGCGATAATCAGCGTCGTTCGCCCCTTCATCAACCGCTCCAGCGCCTGTTGCACTAGATGTTCGCTCTTGCTGTCAAGGTTGCTCGTTGCTTCGTCGAGAATGAGAATTGGCGCATCCTTGAGTACCGCCCGCGCGATGGCGATGCGCTGCTTTTGACCGCCAGATAGCTTGAGGCCACGTTCACCAATTTGCGTATCGTACCCTTTGTCAAGCTCGCTGATAAAGTCGTGCGCGTTGGCGGCCTTGGCAGCGGCGATTACCTGCTCATCCGTCGGCTCGTCGGCGCCATAGGCGATATTTTCACGAATTGTACCGGAAAAGAGCGCCGGCTCCTGAAACACCGTGGCGATGTGACGACGCAAGCTCTTTTGCTGCACCACATCAATTGCCACATCATCAATCATAATCTCACCACTGTCTGGCTGATACAGGCGCATCAGCAAGTTCGTTAAAGTGGTCTTGCCGCCACCCGACTCACTGACGAGAGCAACGTGCTCACCGGGACGAAGCGTAAACGAGATGTCGGTCAACACTGGTTTTTGCATGGCAGAGGCATAGCGAAATGAAACATTGCGAAACTCGACTGCCCCGCGGCTCACGACTAACTCCGGCGCGTGATGGGTATCTTCAATCGCTGGGCGCAGCGTCATCACACCAACAAAATCCCGACTCCCGGCCAGAGCTTTTTGGAAATTATCAACGATGAAACTCATATTAAATAGCGGCATCCGCAAATTATTAATCAGCGTGATCAGCAGCACCATATCGCCGATCGAAAAACGCCGCTCGGTCGTCTGCACAAAAATGTAGGCAAAAATCATAAAGAAAATGACCGACAGCACCACGCCGCGCACAATGTCCATGCTGTGCCAGTAGCGCGATTGCTTGCGCGTGATGGCAATTGTTTTGCGGTAGCGCTTGGCAAAATGACGATATTCGAGCGACTCGCGGACGTAGCTTTTGACAACTTTGATCTGAGCAATGACCTCGGCGAACCGGCCGCTGGCCATATCCGTCTCGTGATTTTTACGGTTCTGAAAGGCCTGCCACTTCTTGCTGGTCAGCGCCGTCAGCCACATAAATAGCGGGTACATAATGACCACCATGATCGCCAGCTCTAGACTGTACGCCAGAACGATACCGATGGTGATGCCCGTCGTGAGCAGCATTTGGAAAAAGTTGTTGGCAAACATGTTCAGGAAATTCGTCGTTTCGGTAATCGCGCGGTTGAGGCGATTGATAATCGTCCCAGTCAGCTCGCCATCAAAATAACTTTGTGGCAAGCCAAGCAAGTGATGATAGTACCGCGTCGACAGCTGCTGTTTGAGCCGCGTGGCCATCACGTCGCCCCAGTAACCGCCAAGGTTTCGCACCATCGTATTCGTCACGTCAAGCGCCAGCAGCACCAGCGCCAGGAAAATCGCCTGCTCAATTCCCACCTTGCCGCCCTCAACCACTTCGACCATCAAGCTGGTCGCCCGCGAAATCACGAACGGTACTGCGATGCCGGTCAGCGCCACGACAACCGAGCTGACACTAACTCCGACGTAGTATCTGCCCATGCCGCGCGCATATCGGAGCATGTGGATCAGCGGCTTCATCAGACTACTTCAGCGCCCCACGCGTCTTTGGCCACCCGCTCAATCTGCTGCATCACCGGCGCGATATCCTTATCCACCAATGTCCGTGCATGTGAAGTAAACGTCAGCCGCCATGTTATCGTTTTCTGCGCCGCATCATCCTCAGACTGGTAAATAGTGAGTGGCTCAAGTCGCACCGCCATATCAACGTCCTGCACAACCTCGTCCACCGTCTGTAGTAGCTGCTGATACCTGACAGCGGATGGTACTTTGAGCGAGATATCGCGCGTCGTTGATGGATAGCGACTGAGTGGCCGGTAATGACTGGCACGCTTGGCGTAGACAGCCTCTAGGCCAGCTGTGTCCAAGCTCGCCGCTGCCACGTACGTTGGTAATTTGAAATTCTTGATGACTGATTGTTTCAATTCACCGACTAGACTGATGAACGTTCCGTCAGTTGTTTCGACCAGTGCACTGCGTGATTGGTCAAACGGTGACGTAACTGGGTAGTTGAGCTCCTCTTCAATTGGCTTGAATACCAGCTCAGCACCAAGCTCACGCGCTAATTGCTCAACCAAGCGACGAATCACATAAAATGGTGCGCCCGCCCCTGGCTTTTTGGCGGCGTAGACGATGTCTGTAAACTGACTGGCTACTGGCAAGTCATCTTTGCCTGGGCCATGCATTTTATCGTGGCCCTTGCCCATCTCAAACAAGGCAAATTCATCATGCCCGGCCTTGATGTTGGCGTGAACCTTGTCGAGTAGACTTGGCAGCACCGTCAAGCGGTAATATTGTAAATCGGGGCTGAGGGCGTTTGATAATTTATATGCCTGAGCAACGTCCTGCTCGGCGTTTTTCAGGATGCGTTCGTGAACGAAACTGTAGGTCAGGACTTCGTTGGCACCGGCGCGCGATAGACTTTGGCGAACGGCGTTTTTCAGTTCACGGCGCAAATTTTTCGGCGCGGGTTTAATACTGCGACGCGGTAATTGACGCGGTAATTTATCGAAGCCATACAGCCGCCCAACCTCCTCAACGATATCCTCAGGTAGCTCAATATCGGTACGCCAAAACGGGCTATAGACCTCACAACCATGTTCATCAACTTCAACCATAAATTCAGTACGGCGCAAAATATCGGTAATTTCATCGTTAGAAAAATCAGTACCCAGTCGTTCGTTAACAAACTCATTCGAAACACCTTGCGAGTCAACACGGTGAATAGCATCCGGCATAATACATTCATTAGATGAGCTAGCGTCAAACACTTCACTCGCCTGCGCTCCACCCACCATGCTCATCAGCTGTTTCAGCACGGCGGCATTTTGGAGCGGCGATTGACCCTTGTTAAACCGCGTGAGTGCATCGGTAAAAATACCGTGTCGCATGGCCGTACGGCGCAACGCGTACATGTCAAAATTAGCACATTCGAGGATGATGTTTTTCGTGCCATTTGAGACTTCAGTGTCAGCACCGCCCATAATTCCCGCCAGACCAATCACGCCCTCGCCATCAGCAATGACGATGTCGTCATTCGTCAACTCGTATTCCTTACCATTGAGTAAACTGACTTTCTCGCCATCACGAGCCATCCGCGCCCCGAGTTTAGACCCGCGTAATTTATCATAATCATAGGCGTGCGTTGGCTGTGCCGTCAGTAGCATCATGTAATTCGTGGCATCGACAATGTTATTAATTGGCTTGCCGCCCATCGCCACCAGTTGGCATTGCAGCCACAGCGGACTGGGCTTAACCTCGACATCTTTAATCGCTACCGCCATGAAGCGCGGCACTAATTCTGGCGCGTCATTGAAAACTTCCAACTCCAAACCTTCACCACCAGCAAATTTCTGCTCCTCTTTGTACCAATCGGGACTAGTAAACTTCCGACCGAAAATCCCAGCAATCTCGCGCGCCACGCCCAATTGCCCGAAGCAATCCGGCCGGTGGGTGAACATCTTGTTTTCGATATCTAGCACGTAGTCGTCCAAACCAAACGTTTCCGCAAAACGAGCACCTGCCGTGAGTTCAATTCCCGCCGGTACGTCGTGTTCATGAATTTCAACAATCCCCTCGTGATCCGTACCAATATCCAGCTCGTCAGCCGCAGCCAACATGCCTTGGCTGAGCACACCGCGCAGCGGCCGCGCGTCCAGCACAAACGGCTCATCGTCATAAAAACTCGCCGGCACCGTGCTTTTTGGCGGCAACCAAATCGCCCACATGTCGGCGTGAACATTCGGCGCACCGCAGACCACTTGCACCAGACCATTCTCATCACGCGGCACATCGGCGACCGCACCGCCATCATCGATCTTGGTCACGCTCAGCCGATCGGCGTCAGGATGCTTGGCGCATTCAACCACCCGAACGATTCGCGCACCGCCATATTTAGCATTAAGGTCGATCACTGCTTCAACGCCACCAAGTTGCTGATTGACCCGCGCCACCAACTCATCTACGGGAGGTAATTCAAAATTAATCAATTGTTTGATAATGTTTAGGCTGACTTTCATATATACCAGTATACCATTCTAATCAACGGTGTAGTCAAACACCTTGACGGGAATACCTTTTGCTTGAGCTTGATCAATCGTAAAAGTCGTGCCAGGGCTATAGTTGATCCGAAACGCCACCAGTTCGTCCGCCAAGTCAACAATTTGACAATTACGCGCATGAAATGAATCAGCATTAACTTCATTAAAATCAGTAGCATCGCGCAGTACTCCTGGCCGATGTTTGGCAATGTCTCGCAAAAGAGCGACCGTCGCAATCACATCATCCTGGCGGCATTTGCCGTCGGCCGCACGATCATACAATGCTTGGCAATACAGCTCCAATTTTACTGGCAAAAATATTCGAAACCGTGCCGTCTCTAAACCATGTTCATACGCCAACCGAGCCGCTTCATGATCAGCACCAGTCGCGCCACCCGACACAATCCCGCCGCCTTCAGCAATCTTTTGCCCGATAAACTGTTCAATGTCATGGCGAATTGTGTCATTTACTTCACGCGTACCGACAACTCCGAGCCACTTCATATTTCGCCCTGTTGACTAGATTATTACTCCCGAGCAGCAATGATCTGTGCCTGAATCCGGTCTAGTTCGGCCTCATCCATCTTTGGCCCCTCGGTCGTCGTCAGCCAACCACGATAGTTCTCATGAAACTCTGCATTTTCCGCCCAGACGTCAGTCCGCCCTGCCAAGTCGCCATGCAGCGGATACAGCTTGGCGTGCACGTGCGCTACGCCCGTCCCCTCGAACACCAGCGCCACCCGCGGCGTATCAAATGCCCGTTCTAGTAGCCGCGCCACCTGACGCACTGCTCGCATAAACTCCAGATATAGCGTCTCGTCAATTGCAAAAATATAATCGCCCGGGTTGTGCTTTGGAATGACCACCGTCACCCCCGGGGTATTTGGAAACGGCGTGAGAAACGCCAGGAACTGCTCGTCCTCCCAAACCTTCCATGATTTTACGGTGCCTGATACAATGTCGTCGAAAATTGTATGGTTCATGCGTCTATTATATCAAACTTATGCTAAATCGGGTAACATTAGATCTGCATACAACGACTAAAGGTAATCTCATCTGCGGATATTGCCCGCAAGACTGCCTCACCACCAGGCAAGTCTATAGGGAATTTGATCTTATTGGTATGGTTAATAAATACCGCAAAGCGATCCAGCATACTACGCGCAGGAACCCCCTGCTTCTTATGAATTTGTTCATACGTATGGGCTGCCACGCGCACCATTATCGCATCGCATAGCTCATGATCATCACCACACATATCGCCAATCATTCTACACGCAATCTCAGCCGCCAAGCTGTCATCTGATAATCGCTGGTACTTCTCTTCGCCAAGTTGGCTATAGACATCATCATTATGTCGTCGCAACTTCTCCACTTCCTTCTCGATACCAAACTTTTGTACAAGGTCATTTGATTCCTCTGGTAATAAGGTCTGAAGAGTGTTACGCAGCATCCACAAAGGATTAATTCTCGTCCGGATATCGTACCGATCCTCATTAAGTAACTGGTCAATTATCACCTGCGGGTCGCTCACTGCTCTCACCGTATCAGCAAACCGCTCTCTTACATATTCGCTATATGCTGGGTCGATATTCTCAACTACGTGACGTAGCTCCTCTGGTGAATTGACGGTGTCAAACCTCTCTTCATAATCTTTAGCCATCTTCTGTCTAGGCGAACCCTCGGGAAACTCCCATGATCTTTTTGGCAGCCGATGATCAGGCTCGCTCAGTCTGATACCAAGTTCCTCGAGCTGAGCATTGGCAATGTTATCAAGAGTTTCTACCGCTTCACCGCACCGCTCAAGCCTCATGACGTGCTGCTTAAAATCTTCACCACCTTCCCAGTCCTCAGGTAACACCTTCCGCCTCTTTTTAAGCCACGAAATGACGTCTTCGTAGCTATACCCATCATCGTATTTCAATAAAAGGCCACCGCCCTGCTCACCCCAGCTAATCTCACTCCACAACCCGTCTTCCAACACGCCAAGCCAAATATTACGATTATCCTCGTCGTTCAGAGTCGCTAGGATCTCATCTTTCACCTTTTTAAGTAGATCATTGCGACATGCTTCGCTAAATGGTAAGCTCTTGATACTCCTCTCGGCATCGCCCAGTAGTCTATTAACCATCCTGTCAGTACTATTCACTAAAATATTCGTACCATACTTATCAAGTATTTCAGCATCAGCAACTATTTTTGTCAATGGACCATGCAGTAGTGTCGCCACTTTCTGTTCATGCTCTCCGAACCATGTGCGACAGTCACCACGAAGCTCCTCGGTTGTTTTACGAGTGGGCCAATTTGATTTTTCGAATAGATCACTCCAATATACATCAAGATACTTCACGGTTTCTGGCGCACAGTGAGCTAATGTTAGTGTATATTCCATGATATCAGCGAGACTCGCACTACCTGTATGGCAATGCTTGACAAACCCATCCATATTGTCAGTAAACTCTAATGTTTCCGTAGAGTGACATACTTTTCCTGTCTCAATTTTGATACCAATCAAACTTCCGTCATCATAAGAATGGTTTATCCTATCAAAGAAATCAGCTGGCAACATAATATCTTGTGCCGACTCACACAGCGTATCTAATACTGCTCGCTCCTTTAAGTACATGGGGTTATACCTCTCAAAAACTTCACGAATTTGATGGGACACTGACTCATGGTCGTGATTTTTATCCGAGGTAACTTCATGACTGTTGGCTAAAATATGTTCATTCATAAACTATATTGTATCATTTAATTACAAAACTTCAAGCGCTCGGATTCCTCGGGTGGCAGCACAACTGCTTTCCAGGTCTTATCGCTGGCTTTTTTGAGACACAAACTAATACAAATAATACCAACCTACCATATAATAGCCATATGGATATACCATTAGAAATCGAACGCAAACGCCAATTAACCGGTGACGTAGAAGAATTAATTAAGCGATTACAAGATCTCGGTTTTGAGCTGCAGAGTAATCTCCACGAGATTGATACGTATTATTCTCGTCCTGATGTTGACTTTATGCAGACAGTTGAATGCTTGCGGATTCGCCAGCGCGATGGTTTTGCTGAGGTGACATATAAGCCAGCGACGACCGCTGCGACACATACGAAAAACAATGTGATCATTAAGCCCGAGACAAACCTGCCAATTCAACCTGGGGACGCGGCGACCGCCAAGCAGCTACTGGCAAATCTCGGCATGGTGCAGCTCGTTGAAGTTAACAAATACCGACGATCGTTCCAGTCTTCTGATTTTCCACAGGCAACGGTAGCCATCGACGAAATCAAAAACACTGGGACGTTCGTGGAAGTTGAGGTTTTGTCAGATGATGAGACTAGTGCGCTGGCGATGATTAGTGACATTGAAACCAAGCTCGGCCTTGAGTCGGCAGAAGTTGTTACGCGGCCTTATCGGGATATTTGTATGGGATAATTAAGCTACGTTTTTATCAAATCCACGTCTGGCCCTACTATCCAACCGCAGCAGCACACTATACAAAAATATGCTAACCCCCCAAAAAATAACGCTCAAATAATTACCCCAATTAAAGTCATTCCAAGGATTGCGAGTCGGGTTGTCTGTCGGGTCGTACGCCACAAATCCCACTACGGACATCACGAGAATAATCAGAAGTCCGGAGATAATGATTTCACGCACATAGCTGGAGCGCTGAAATATTGATAGCCTCAGGTTATATCGAGCTTCTGACGGTAACAACACCAATAACAGTATGACGATATATGATGGGATAGTTATTATACCCTCAAATACATCCCACGGGTTCACTTTCATGATATCAGGCTTCACCACCTTTACAACCTCTTGCATGCCCAAGGAAATCCCAAAAAATAACACCAGTATGATCAGCACCAGCCCAATGGAGCTCCACCGTCTAGTCCACATTGTTCGCTCCCGTTATGACGTCAGTAGCCGCTTGATATACCTCGTGAATTTTACCAAAAACCTGCCTGTCATACTCTTCTCGGTCTTCAATACTGCTGTCTGGCAGTTCAATAGTATTCTTAAACTGAGGCTGCATGATATTAACCGATGTCACTTCCATACCTTCCTCGATTTCAACTTCGTAGACTTGTTTATCAACACCCGGAAACTCGTTTACATACTTATCGATATAAGACCCGGGAGACAAGAATTCTCCTCTATTGGGACGAAATTCAATAACAAAAGTACCCAGCGTATCAGTATAGTTATTGACTGAAGGAGCGGAAAATACATCCCTAGCAATTTGATAGATTTTATTGTTTTGTTCTATCGCTTCACGAGGAACGAATATTTTCGCGGATTTTATACGATGAGCCTGCCTGATTAACTCGATAGCATCTGGATGGCAGATCACCGTCCCGATAAATGCTAGCTTTTCAGAGAGCGAGAGCTTTGTTATGCGATTATTTATATACGCTAGGATCTTTACATTTGTGACAACATTTCGGTTGTACTCTAATGCCATAATTCTTTTATCTGCATAATATAAAAAGTGTACTACCTGTACAGGTAGACGCCCACCCGGAAGAGGATAGCGCCTAACTAGATCATCATCGTCCCTGCCTGTTGTAATCACATTTGATCCATACACGGCGATGATGCCAGCATAGCATCTGGATAGTTCGCTGGTTCTATGTAACTTGTCAAACTGCAAGAGCCGCATAAACGACTCATCGTCATTTGGATTATGTTGCCAGTTTCTGTCGTCTTCTTCGAGGTTCATCAAATCACGCAGAGCGTCCTCAAACAGGTAGCTGCCATATCCCTCGTCGTCGCGATTGGTAATGTTGTATAGAAATACGTTACGTTTAATCATCACATACCTACAGTCAATCTAACGTAAATCAAAACTGCTCCAAAAAGTCCAGCCTCCCGCTCTCAAAATGCCGCACGTCCTCGATGCCGTACTTCATCATCACTAAGCGGTCAATGCCGCAGCCAAAGGCAAAACCGGTGTATTCATTTGGGTCGATGTCAGCAGCTTTCAGCACGTTCGGGTGAATCATGCCGCAGCCCAGCAGTTCGATCCAGCCTTCGCCCGAGCAGACTTTACAATCCGTATTTTTACCTTCGCAGAATGGGCAGCTCAGCGCAAATTCGAAGCTCGGCTCAGTGAACGGGAAATAAAACGGGTTGACGCGCACATCCAATTTCTTTCCGTAATATTCCTGCAAAAATTCCTGCAGCGTGGCGATGAGATTACCGACATTAACTCCCTTGGCAACATACACGCCCTCAACTTGATAGAACGTGTGCTCGTGCCGTGCATCCAAATCTTCGTTACGAAACACCCGGTCAGGCACAATGGCAGCGATTGCCTCGCCGTTTTCCAAATTACCATGATATTTTTTCAGAACACGGTTTTGCATGGTCGAGGTATGCGCTGGGGCAATCAAGCGGTCGCCATTAGCGTCAGTCTCCTCGGTCATGAAAGTATCATAATCATCGCGCGCTGGATGGCCTTTCGGGAAATTCAGACTCTCAAACATATGGAATTGATCGTCAATTTCACGCGACTCTTCCGTCACGAAACCCATGCGGTTGAAAATGTCAGAAATGCGGTCAATCTCGGCGCTCAGCGGGTGAATCGTACCGCGTTCGCTGGGCAATAGATCAGGCTGCGGTGCATTGATGTCCATCGGCGCCGTCACGTCAATTGGCGGCAAGTCAACTTTTGACAGCTCATCCTCGCGAGCCGTAATCGCCCGCTCCAATTCCTGCTTCAGTTCATTAACTTTCTTACCAAACGCTCCGCGTTCTTTGGCTGGCAACGTCGCGATAACGCCATATAGTTCCCGCAGCTCTGCGCTCCGCAACACACTGCGCGGTTCAGCTACTTCGGCTACGCGTGATAATAATAGTGCTCGAACTTCATCCAACTTTTCCATGTCATCGCCCCTGCATTAAAAACATACCGACAACCACCGCTGCCATGATCACAATTATAATCCAGGCCGGCGCCAGCGTCGTCGTCTGCTTCGTATCTTCCAAATATTTTACATCCTCTACGCCGTCTAGACTGGCTTTTTCCTGAAGGCCCGACGCCTTGGCCTTCTCGCGCAGCTCCGCCGCAATGCGTTCTTGTAGTTCACTGCGCCGATCTTGTTGATTTACAAATAATCCCATATGTCGATTATACCAGATATGTTATAATGATAGTAATAGTACAGTAAGGAGGGACTATGGCCACGAAGAAGACTACTAAAAAGGCCGCGACTGCAAAATCCAGTCCAAAGAAGACGACTGCTGCAGCTGCTACATCAAAAACAACCGTAACGCGCGTCACCAGCAAGGCCGAGACGAAAAAGCCAGAGGTCAAATCGACTGCTGTCAAACCCGTCAGAACTAGCTCACCACGCAAAAAATTAGATACCAAGTTACCGCGCAATCTCGTCAATATCGTACTCGCCGAAGTTGCTGGTACGTTCATCTTGACGCTAGTCGCCTTGTTCTCGGCATACATGATGACGCCGTTTTACGTTGGCCTCGCACTTGTCGTGCTGGTTCTCGGTATCGGTGCAATATCTGGTGCACACATTAACCCAGCCGTGACGTTCGGTCTCTGGACGATGCGCAAGCTTCAAGCTATACTCGTGCCGTTCTACTGGGCAGCACAATTCCTCGGCGCAATGGCTGCCGTTGTCTTGATGGGAGCAATTTCATCAGGCAGCTTCGTCATTAACTTTGACCAATTTACCACTTTCTCGTGGGCAATCTTTGCCGTTGAGCTCGTCGGTATGGCGGTCTTTATGTTCGGGGTGAGCGCTGCTCTGTCACGCACTGATCTCAAGAATACCAGCAAAGCCGTGGTCATTGGTATGTCATTGACACTTGGCTTGGTGGTTAGCGGTGCATTGCTACCACTCGCCCAAAATGCTGCTGTCCAAAAGTACCAACAGGAGCAGGCGAACGCTTCTCGACAAACACAGCAATCAAAAGACCAGCGCACCTACCCACGCGAAGTGTATATCAGCGGTGCGACACTGAACCCAGCAGTTGCTCTGGCGGTGACTGAAAAGACTAACTCACAGCTACAAAACGCCTCAGCACCAGCACAGAAAACAGAAAAAATGTATACCCGCCTCAGCCTTGAGGTAATCGCTGCAACCCTCGTTGGCGCAGCGCTCGGCGGTAATCTATTCCTGCTGATTGGCTATCGCAATAAGGTTGAAGAATAATTCTCTTCCTCGGTAACTACCGTATCCCCGCCCGCCTGGCGGGGATTTTTGGTGAGACAATTACTCTTCCTGCGCCGGTCGGTCGATTAACTCCGGCTGCGTTTGATGATCACCACCAGCGATCCGCACTACGTCTTTATCAATCTTGCCCAGTTCCTTATACGAATTGTTATAATGCCCGACAGTCGTACTGAGGCTCTTGCCCATCTTAGTCATCAGCTCATCAAACTTTTTAATATGCACACCCAACTGACCGACACGCACCTGGATATCTTTGGCTTGCTCTTCAATTTGTAGACTCCTCAGGCCCTGTAATACCGTCTGCAGGTACGCCAAAAAGCTGGTCGGGCTGACGATGATCACTCGCTTGTCACGAAAGGCATATTCGATCAAGTCGCGGCTCGAACCGCCCGCACCGACATTGTTGATGAGTAGATCATAGTATAGCGACTCTGATGGGATAAACATAAAGGCGAAATCCATGGTGTTCTCACGCGGGCGAATGTATTTGCTGGTTTCGTCGATGCGCCCCTTCAGGTCAGCCTTCACCTTGTTCAGCCACAGCTCGCGCTCAGCTTTAGTCTCAGCATTGATCATACGGTTGTAATTTTCCAGGCTAAACTTACTGTCCACCGGCAATATCTGCCCCTTGTCCAGAAAGATAACCGCATCAACAATCTCGCCATCCTTGAAGCGATATTGCATCTGGAACTGCTTGGCAGGCAGCACATTGTCCAGCACACTCTCCAGGTAAAATTCGCCGAACACACCACGCTGCTTCGGGTTTTGCAAGACGTTCTGCAAGGTTTTTAGGTCAGTCGCCACGTCGACTACCCGCTTGTTCGTTTCATCCAGCTTTGCCAGGCGTTGTGTCACGTCCGCCACTAACTTGGCACTTTCCGACAACTGCTTTTGTACCGAGGTTTGCACCTGAGCGTTGCTACGCTCGAGTTTATCGCTAACTGATTCATTCAGCTTGGCGATAGTTCGCCCCAGCTCCACCACGTCAGTTTTGATGAGCTCGACCGACGACTGATTTTTCAGATCGCTTAACTTTGACTGCAACACAAACAATGTCGCACCCAACCCCATAACGATAATAACCAAGAGAATAATGATAATGATTTCCATACTCTTAGTGTACAGGGATTATAGAGACAAGACAACTCGTGCCAGCAGGACAAATATAGCCAAAACGATAATCGCCGCCACGTTGCCGCGGATCCGGTTCAGCCACATCGCGGTTGCGTATACGAAGCCAAACGCCACGGTTGTTACCATCAGCGACAACAACCACACCTCGGCAGTCGAGACGCCAACACCCCACAGTGCACCAACCGCCGCGAGCACCACGAGCAGCGGCCGCCTGACTCGATTGAGGGCGACAATCGGTACGAGCATAACGCTGACCAATACCAGCGCAACATAGGCACCAATTTGCGCACTGTTGGCGCACATCGACGGGTCGGCTGCTGGGCCACAAATAATCTGCTTTAGGATAAAGCGATCAAGCGCCAGGGCGATCAGCCATGTCACGACACCGCCAATCATACCGCTGCTGACAACTCGCCAGAACACCGCCGGCGTCACAGGAAACATATAGTCTGATTCTTCCTCGTGAAAAACTTTTTCAAACCACTTCACAATACTATAACTATAGCAGTAACTTGATAAAACCGCAACCCTATTTTGCAGTGCGTGACGTCTGTCGCAATGGCATGTACCAGAATATACCCGCCCAGGCGATAATGAGCCCCCCAGCCACATCAAGCGGCGTATGCACCAGCGCCACCACCCGCCCTATACCAACCAGTAGCGTCATCACCAAACAGGCCACGGCCCACCCTCGACACTTCGCGCCGAACCACACCGCCAACGTGATGGCCATCGTAAACAGGGCGTGATCGGACGGGAAACCCGGATTATCCAAAAACGAGGCGCCGGCGCTCACGCCTGCTAGCTCAAACGGACGGAGGCCTGATGGCTGATATAGCAACCCAATAATTTTTGCTACGACAAACGCCGTCAGCCCTGCCATCAGCACTCGCATATACACCTGATAGCGCTGGCCTCGCGGTACGTGTCGGATGAGCGTATACATCCCGATCAACACCACCGGGATCACCAGCCCGTCGGCAATAATTTTCACCATCCATGAGATATCCATAAGCCCCATTATACCCTGCTGGGCGTCGGCGTCAAACCCCGAGCTCGGCCTGCCGACTTGCGCCGCTTTACCGTTCGTAGTATAATCAGACACGCATTGGGGATTCGCCAAGTGGTAAGGCACCGGGTTCTGGTCCCGGCATTCGGGGGTTCGAATCCCTCATCCCCAGCCAAGAAAAAGGATTGACGTTTTGTCAATCTTTTTTCTTACACTTTGGTTTGGTATGATCTTTGCGAGCAGTTGATGTTTCTTGAGATTTTACCGTGGTTGTCGCGCCACCCTGGCCGAAACCGCTTGCCCATATCGCCAAAATCCACACGCCGGCCAGGAACAGGAGCGACCAGCTACCGCCCGGTAGGTCAAACGTCGCCCCAAATATCATTGATACTCCGTGACAGAACGCCATGCTTTCTAGCAGCGTCAACAGCAGTAGCGCCACGATGCCCATCATGGCACTTACCTTTCTCAATCTAGCCGATATATCCATGGCTAGCAGGAATGGCAACGCCCCAATCTCTGCGACAACGAGAACGATGGCGCACACTGCCGCCATCACGCTCGGCAATCCAGCGAGCATTGCTGGAAACTTATCAAACGAAAACAGCTGGCTCAAAACGATGACGAGAATGTATCCGGCAACGATTAACCGCACAATTTGCACGACTGATATTGATCGTTTGGTTGATGTTTTCTTCATAGATACAGTATACCGCTCTGCCTTAAAAAGCTCAAGCTTGTTGTATTATTTACCAAAACGCTTGCTTTTTTGATAAAAAACACGTACAGTAGCAACAAGCGAACGATACAAAAACAAACACTACTGACGTTTCTTTCGCTCTACGACATCCACCACAACAAAATACCGTTACGAGTGTGTAGCGGTATTTTCCGTTGTCGGACGAGGTCATCTCGTCACTCAGTTTCCGCTTTTTGCGACTGCTGTTCGCGCCACTCGGCGATCTTGCTGTGGTGCCCACTTAGCAAAACTTCCGGTACTCGCAAGCCATTAAATACCTCTGGCCGAGTATACTGCGGATACTCTAGTGTTTCGCCGTCTGAAAAGCTCTCAATCTCGGCCGACATTTCACCACCCAAAACACCCGGCAGCAGCCGTACGATCGAGTCAATGATGGTCATTGCCGGCAGCTCACCACCAGTCAGCACAAAATCACCGATACTCCACTGTTCATCCACGAGTTCCATAATACGCTCGTCAACACCCTCATAGCGCCCACAGATCATAATGAGCCCCCGGCTATCATCCGCCACCGTGCGCGCCATCGCCTGCCGCCAGCGCCGACCTCGTGGACTCATTAGGGCAACCTTTGCGCTCTCATCACGTGACCTGGCGAACTCCACCGCCCGCCATAACGGCTCAATCATCAGTAGCATCCCATCGCCGCCGCCATATGGCGTATCATCCACCTGGCGGCGCGGGCCCAGACCAAATTCACGCAAGTTCACTGTCTCGAGTGAAACGATACCATCTTTTTGCGCCTTCCACATCATAGAATTTTCAAACACCCCAGAGAACATTTCGGGAAACAGGGTAATGACTTGAAATTTTCGCATACCCTTCATTATACCGCGCCCACATAAAAACCACCAAAAAACCGCCCTTTAGCTAGGCGGTTTTTTAGCACAAATAAGGCTCTCAATGGTTACCCATTGCTCGCATAGAGCTGTTCTCGCATATTGTCTGTGCTTGAACTAGTTATGATTATATATCAAGATCATCTAGTTCTGCAAGCTCTTTTCGAGCATTTTCTGCATAAGAAGAGTTATTTTCCACAGTTTCATCTGTTGAGTTGTCCACAGAATCATCATCTGAAGCGGCAGCCGTAGTTTGTTTAGCACTCGTAAAGCCGTCGTTGTTGACAATTTTCAGGTTGTAGCGCGCATCATTTTTCGTCCCCAGTGCCCTGAGCAGCGTCCGCAGACTTTGGGCTGTACCGCCACGCTTACCGATAACCCGACCGAGATCCTCTGGGTTGACCGTCAGTGTAAGCAACACTCCCTTTTCGTCAATCAAACGCTCGACGACGACATCTTCTGGATGTCCAACCAGCGCCTTTACTACGTATTCTACAAATTGCTGATCTATCGTTGACATACTGCCCCTCCTTGGAATTAACTGTACTCCTAGTATAGCATAGGCGATTTGCCGAGGGCAACTATGGCAATTGGCACTTTTTGGCGCAGTGGGCGGTAATGTTCGCTTTGTGCTCAGCCTCGGTCTTAGCAAAATAGGTTACATTGTCGTCGCCGCTCAAGAAGTAAAGGTAATCCTCCTGAGCCGGATCGGCCACAGCATTCAGTGCCGCGAGACCAGGCGAGGCAATTGGTCCAGGCGGCAGCCCCTTGTGAATGCGCGTATTGTATGGTGAATTAAGTGTGTGCGAGCGAGCGACACCGGCCTTATCGGCGGCATAATGATACGTCACGTCCGACCCGAGCGGCATATCCTTTTTGAGACGGTTATAGAACACGCTGGCAATCCGCCGCATGTCCTCGCAGGTCGTTTTACCCGGACAGCCGATTGACTCACGCTGAATAATTGAGGCCAGCGTCAGCCCCTGATACAGCGACAGCCCTCGAGCTGCAAATTTCTTCTCGAGATCATTCTCAGCCACCACCCGGCCTAGCTCACTGATGGCCCGCTGCAAGGCTTGCTGGGCGGTGGCGTCTGATGGCAAAAAATACGTATCGCCATAAATATAGCCCTCGAGATCGGCAGTCGCTGGCTTACTTTTTAGTACCATACCGGTATAGGTAGCAGCAAAAGCGGCCGTGATCTGCTCATCGCTATAGCCAGCCCGCTTGAGAGCGCTGGCAACATCGGTCTTTTGAGCGGCAGGCGTCGAGGTCTTATCGCGCAGTGTTGCCCCTGGATAAAATAGTACCGAGCGCCGATCCGGTTTGCCACCGAGTAAATGCTTAAGCACCGACGCCACATCTTGATCTTGTGTAAAGCTGTACACGCCCTTGTTGAAGGTGCCGGTAACGTTATTTAACTTGAGGTAAATTGTCATGGCAAAGGCGCTGCGAATAATTTTTTTATCTTCAAGTTTTTTGGCGATAACCTGTGCCGTGTCGCCACTAGCGATCTCGACACTGATTTTTTGCCGCGCCCCGGCGTTGACCGGACGAAGCATTTGTTTGTACCAAATGACGCTGCCAAGCAGCACCACGCCCGCCACCGCGACAACTGCTGATACGATAATGAGCCACAACCGCCGTTTTTTAATCTTCAATTTCTTCATCCGTGCACCTCCAAATAATCTTGCAAAATAATACTCGCCGCCTCAGCGTCGATGTCACCCTTATCTTTGATCTTGCCAGCCAGGCGCTGTTCGGCCTGAACGCTGGTTAGCGACTCATCCTGATAAGCGATCTCGGCATCAATGTCCAGCTGACCCAGCCGCCTGACAAAATCGACCACGAACTCTGTTTGTTGTGTTGGCTCGCCGGACTGATTACGCGGATAGCCGACCACCACTAGTGAGATATCGTGCCGCAGCATAATCTCTGCCAGCTCTTCCATGACCCACTCGTCATTAGCCACCCAGCCAAACGGTACCGCAATCCGCACCTGTGAATCGGCCATCGCCAGACCGATCCGCTTCTCGCCCACATCTAGCGCTAGAAAGTTTTTAGCTTTCATTGAGCTTGAATTCGATACTTATTCGTTTGGTATCATTTGGTACGGTGCGCACCCAGAACGGAGAGAATTTCACATCAACATTTTCGATACCTTTGATGGCTTCGAGTGCTGACTGGATGTCGCCATAACTTTTACCGCGCGACTGCTCCTTGACCTTTTCTTCATCAATGGTTGGACCGACGACGGCATTGGCGGTGATGTGAGTAATGAAGCTACCGCCTTGACCGCTAAACTGTGCGAACTTTGCGCTATCAACACCATCTTTATAGATCTTTTGCGACTGTTTGCCCTCTAGTTCCTTGTTGGCGGTCGCCTTGAGGTAGGTGCTTAACTCTGATTTTTCGATACCAACCATCGAGGCGGTCACCACTGTTTTAAGCGTCACCGCACCAGTCGCTTCACTATCAACGGCAACACTTGGAGTTGGCGCACTACGCTGTTCTTGGTAGCTTTCTTTGATAGTAACCGTTGAACCGCCGAATGATTGCTCGACCTTGCCACGAAGAGAGTCAGCTTTTTTTTCGTTCAATAAGTCGCCGGCACGCTTAACATCGTCGCTACTAACCACCGTCACCTCACGACTACTACCACCTGAAGTCTCGCCAACGAGTGTCGCGTTAACTCCTGATGGCATTCCCGATACTGAACCACTTTCACCGTTATATTCCGCCCCGATATTGGCAGCCGTCACCATGACCGTTGAGCCCGAGGCATTGGAGCGACTAAACGTCACCGCGCTATCAGTCGTAAAGGTCATCCCACCGCTCGTACGAATTGATGTCCCGGCCGGAATGGTCTTATCTAGCAGGCTAATAGAATCAGTCGCGACACGTAGCTTACCCTTGGCTCGCTCACCAACTTTCTTCTTGCCAGTTGCCGAGAACTCAACGGATAATTCTGCTTTTTGCTCCTGCCGGCGCGCCTTTATCACGTCAGCAGCCGGATCAGTCGTCCCGTCAGTCCTGAGTGTCACTTTCTTATTTACCGTCACCGTTGTCGTCTTGGCCGTGATAATCACTCGCGCGTGCGGTGCAAACCAAATCGCCCATACCAAAAACCCAATGAGTAGCAGCGCGGCGCCGCCGATCAGCAGAAACTTTTTACGAAATAGATTAAAGTTCGGGACTTTTGGTGCTATTTTATTCTTATCAGCTTTGTCCGCTGGCTTTGAAGTCTCACTATCTTGCTGAGTGGACGAGTCAGCGATGGCCGAATCAATCGCTTTATCCGTTTCATTAACAGGTTGCGCGCTCTTTTCTAGCTCGCCAATCGGTAGCTCACGCCCATCAATAACATCATTTTCATCATCCACCTTTAGTACCGGTATCTCGGCCATTTCCGGCTTACTCTGGAGCGTCTTGGCTACTGGAATTTTGGCCGCCGCCGCCAAGCCAGACAGAATTGTATCACCGGTAATCAGCACGACTCGCTTATCAACCGACGTAGCCGTCCGAGCGATCAGCCGCATATTGACCGCGCTACGCAGCACGCCAACTCGCTTGGGCGGCACCAGCGCGATAATTCGCTCCTTTGACGCCTTTATCTTGCCAACAATGGCGGTGATATCATCTTCGACGTCAATGTAAATAACATCTTTATTCATCTATATTTTGAGTAATCGGTTAACTTTATCCATCAAGCCATGAGCGTCTTGATTACTTACCATTGTATCATACCCAACCCGCAGCAGGCCCATTACCGTGATAAATGTGTGATCCGTGATATCGCCAGTTGTATCAGTGATACCGATGACATCGGAGGGCTTAATGTGCTGAATGGTTGGCTTTTTCGTAAATGGCAACTCCTTGTACCACGGCTGATTGGCCAGTGCATCGACGAGCTGCTGCAAGCTCGCACCACCGCCACACAGCAAGATCCGGTTCGGCAGATGATCGACGCTATCAAAATCACCGAGCGCCAGCTCAACACCCGACAGCCATACCTCAAGGGTTTTATCAATCGCTTCGTCAAGTTTGCGCTTGAGTGTTGGTTTGATGTAGCCATTATCAGTGTTTACCTTCAGTTTTTCCGCCTCTTTGTAACCCAGGTCAAGATCCGTCGCAATCATCCGCGTAAAGCTCCGTCCGCCGATACCGAACATCTTGGTGCCCTCAACACCACCGTCATTGACGACCGCAATGTCAGTCGTGCCGCCGCCGCAGTCGATCAAGATCGCCGTGAAATTAGAATTCGCATCCGTACCGAGCACGCTCCGGCTGACTGCAAACGGCTCGGCCGCCACGGCGATTAGCTCCAGCGCTAACTCGTCGGCCACCTTTTCCAGCGCCCCGATATGCACCATTGGCGCAAATGCCGTATAAATCTGCACCGCCACGTCCCGCCCCTGAAAGCCGATTGGGTTTGACACCTTGTAGCCATCAATATGAATGCTGACCAGTGCTGAATTAACCAGCTTTACCTCGACGTCCTCATTGCCAGTTTCCAGCGCAATCTGCGCCTGCGCCTTGCCCTGCGCCCGTTCCTGTACCTTCTCGATGATAAATTCCATTTCGGCAACATCCAGCGGTTTATCCGGCTGCGGCCGGCGATAGCGAATCGTGTTAGTCACACCTTTGACCAGCTCACCGGCGATACCGATGATCACCCGCTTGGCCTGAACGCCAGCCTTATCCTCGGCCTCAGTCAGCGCCGCCTCACAATTAGTCACCACGCCAGCGATATCAGCGATCGCACCCTGGTGCATGTCGCCCAGATTTTGCTGTGCCCGACCAACTCCGATGATTTCGATATCATCATCCTTGATCTCGGCGATCAGCGCCTTGATATACTCCGTACCGATGTCGAGACCGACCAGGTACTGGTGTTCATCTTTGTCTGTCTTCTTGAAAAGCCTATCTAACACCATAGTCTTTATGATTATATACCATTTGGGTGTGGATTGGCTAGTTTTTTACGAGGATAATTAACCAGCCTCAGTCAAGTATCGCCTTAATCCGCCGAATCCCAGCAGCGCTCGCCTCCTCTTTGGTGATGGTGAAGCGCTTGCCGCCCTCAGCCAAAATACCCGTGTGCTCGACGTGCGGGCCGCCGCATATCTCAAAGCTGATAATATTATTGCCCGCGCCAATAGAATAGACTTTCACCGTGTCGCCGTAGCGTTCGCCAAAGGCACCAATTGCACCCATGTTTAGCGCCTCGTCAGTCGGATAGATAGCAAAGCTGACTGGTAAATCAGCATCGATCCAGGCATTAACCTGATCCTCCACCGCTTGCTTTTCCTCCGGCGTCAATTTATCGTGATTAAAATCAAAACGCAGGCGCTCAGCCGTGATGTTACTACCGTGCTGCTGCAAATCCGGTGCGTTGAGGACTTTGCGCAGCGCCGCTCCCAATAGGTGCGTCGCTGTGTGATACTTGAGATGAATCGGATCATGACCCTCCAGGCCGCCGCTAAATTGCCCTTTGCGCGCAGTTTTGGAACGTTGACGTTGCTCGTCCATCTTAGCGTCAAATTCGGCGCGCCAATTATCAGAAAGTTTGATGCCTTGTTTATACGCTTCCTCAGTACTCAGCTCCACCGGAAAACCAAACGTATCGTACAGCGTAAATAACTCTTCGCCAGTCAAGCCGTCATCGATATACTGCTGCATTTGTTTTAAGCCTTTACGCAGCGTCTGGCGGAAGGCTTTTTCTTCCTTAACCAGCACAGCAATGATACTCTCGCGGCTCTCCTTAACTTCTGGAAAATCTGCTTCGTATAAGTCAGCAATCACCGGCACGACCTCCTCCAGGAAATTCTGCTCGATCCCCAGGTCAAAACTATAGCGAATCGCCCGACGCAGTAAGCGGCGCATCACGTAGCCCTGTTCCTTATTGCTCGGCACGCAGCCATCGACCGCCATAAAGGTAGCAGCCCTCAGATGATCAGCAATCACTCGCATACTTTCGGTATGTGAATCATACTTTTTGCCGCTCAAATCCTGCAATTTCTCGACGATTGGCCACAGTAAGCTAATCTTGAAGACATCAGGGTTGTTATTAGCGGCCGCCGCAATTCGTTCCAGACCCGAGCCATGATCAATGTTTGGCTTTTCTAGTGGCTCAAACACGCCGTCCGCCACCTTTTTATAGGCCATAAAGACATTGTTACCGATCTCCATAAAACGGCCGCAATCGCAGTTTGGATGACAATGCTCGCCAAACTTCGGGTCATGCTCGATAAAGTCAAATTCATAAAACATCTCGCTATCCGGCCCACACGGATCACCAATCGGCGTAGTTTCTGGCCCACCGTTACGGCTCCACCAGTTTTTACTGCCATCATAGAAGAAAATCCGTTCGCCCGGGTGAATACCGCGCGCATAACCGGCTTCTTCCGAACCAATATCGGCCTGACCGCTGCTCAGGCCTGCTTTTTCGTATAGCTCCGCCCAGATTTCCGCTGCCTCAGTATCCTTGGGAATATCGTAGCGTTCATCACCAATGTAACAGGTGATATAAATCCGGTTCATGTCAAGTCCGACCTCTTCGGACAAGAATTGCCACATCCAGTTGATCTGCTCTTTTTTGAAATAATCACCCAAACTCCAGTTACCGAGCAT
>CAUUMU010000005.1:0-33852 GCA_963546435.1 uncultured Candidatus Saccharibacteria bacterium | reverse complement strand
TACTGATTTGTGACGCCTACGGCAACGGTACCTTTGTATTTGATACAACGCGGCTACCAGAAGAAGAGCGGGCAAAGCTAACTGCATATACGAAAACGCAGCTTATGGAGGTGATGGCACAGTATCCGGGCTGTGGTGCGATGGTGCGTTGTGATGATTACTTTGTTCCACACTTAGTGGGGGCATTAGCAGATGATCTGCGGCAACCAGTTGAGATGGGCAGACAACGTCAAGGTAATTATTTGAGCCCTCGTCAAATAATTGAGGCAATGGGAGGCCTGACGATCAATGGGCTAGCAGATAAGCTCGGTGTGAAGTATCGTGTCGTTGCAACCATTGCCACCCAGTTGGAGCGGGATGGCTTCTTGGGGGAGGTGGCCAAGCGGGATTGGTGTGGCAAGCAGAAACCAGTTTTTACTAGAGAGCAGGCCGAATTGATAGAAGAATCGCTTAAGCAAAAAGGTATGTTTAATCTACCGCCACCAGAAGGGTATCTGACGCTCAAAGCTCTCGCCAATGCTCTGGGTGTAAGTGATATGACGATAGCAAAGATAGCGAGGAGTCTTAAAGAAGACGGTATCCTGTCCGAGGGTGCATGGTATCGTTCTCCTCAGGTTCGCGAGTTTTTTAGTCCAGAGCAGCAAGCGGTGATCATAGAAAAAGCACATGACAGGGGATTGTTTGCGCCTCCACCCCCGGAGGGATGTATTATGGTAAGTGCGGCAATGAAGCGCTTTGGGGTGTGTCGAAAGACAATTAAAAATGCCATGCACTCATTGGGCTTGCAACCTTCAATCTATAGATTTTCTTGTCAAAAGGGTCGGGTAAAAATTTGTGAAGGCCTTTTGTGGGAGCAAGTAGAGACTATAGGTGACTATTTCTTAAAAAGAGGCTATATGCGCTCAGCTCCCGAAGACTATCTAGCAACGTCAGACCTTATGAACGCTTTGCACTGTGGATCACCGGCGTTTCAGAAGGCGATTAAGGTTTTGAATGAGGTTGATCCTGACTTCGGGGAACCGCTGGCGTGTCGTGGCAGAAGGGCAAATGGTGTGAATAGCTCAATAGGTTACTTTTACAGCCCCAAGCAACAGGCGAAGATTGCTGCGATACTGAAGAAAACTCGCTAGGGTGCGACTTGCTAACATAATTATATTGACAAATTATTAAAAAGTAGTAAAATCCCAGTTAACGATGACTGATAAATATCGAGAAACACCTGATGGACCAGCTCTTGACCCAGCCCTAGAAGGTGAGCTTCGCGGAGGCTATGTTTCCGCTGACAAGATGGGTCAGGTTGTAGCGAAACTTCGAAAAGAAGCGCCCGACGCGTTTGATGTAGCTGGCCAAATGGCGGAAGTTTACTTTGAGAAGCACGAGATAAATAGTACGCTACAGTGGGAGTAAACCAAGTATTTTGCTAAATCAAGCTGATTGAAAAACCAGTCCCCTACGGAGATATTTACAAATGTAAACTATAATGGTATTATTCATCCATGGTTAAAGATATGGATAATCGTATAGAACAGCAGCGAGCACGATTAGACGTTCCCCTTGAGAATATTATACAGGATGAAATTGATAATGGCTTTGGCTTTGGTTTTAATGATAAGATCGCCGGTTATATTGCTAGTAATCCCGATTTTTACCGTGATGGTATTGCTGAGCAGATGGTGTTGGCTATTGATTATTTGGAGGCACATAGGCCAGAGGTGTCTGAAAGCAGCTATGATCATACGGATACCCGAGTACTATCCGTGCTTGACCAGTTCAGGAGTAGACCGCTAGCTGAATTAGAGGCATTCTTAGATGATCCATTGATTCAGTCCAGTAAACTTATCCAGAATGATCATTTTCTCACCGTAGCCCCGGTGCGCTACTTTAATGGAGGGGGATCTAAGGAGGGTGTCCACCGGTTATTCCAATACGGGATTAATCGAGTCGAGAATCCAACTGAATACGTTAATAATTTGTGTAGTGGATTTGATCGTGATATTGAATTGCTGCAAGCCCTAGTTGATAATGCTAAGGACGGTCTATCCCCTGAGAGCGTAGCGGGCGTACGTCGTGAAGTGAGTAAATTAGCGCGGGCTATCGAGAAAGAGAATCGAGCCAGGGAAGAAGCCGAGAGGGCAAGGGAAGAGGCTGAGAGGGCAAGGGAAGAGGCCAGAAGGATAGCGTGGCAAGACGAAGAGAAGGCACGATTACGAAAGCAGGCGTTTGACAAGGCGTTTACGCAACTGACCCCAGCTATTATCGCTAATCCAAATGAATATTTTAGTGAAGCTATATGCGCAGGGTTTATACTGGATGCTCCAGATGCAGAAAAGCATGTCGAAGAGGTTAGGAGACGCTGTGCGAGTACATATCTAAGGGTAACGGCATTTGGTAATTCAGATCCTGAACTTCGCGCTTATGCAGTGACTGCCCTATCGGATACTTTGCATAATTTATTAACGACTGTTGGGCGGAATGGGCGTCGTGGTAAGGTTACGCAACGACGTGATTATCAATATATTCGTGATCATTTAGTGCTGCTCATTCCAGACGTTGAATCATATAAGACACTTGTTCAAGAACATCCCGGTCTCGGAAGTGACGGTGAGTTTTATGATGATTGGAAGAACTCGCTGATTGACCAACGTCTGAGAGAGCGTGCTTTGGAGTTGGTGGATCCTTCTATCATTGCAGAGCTGAACAAAGCCGATGTTCGTGAGTTTACGATTAATATGGGGCCAATGTGTGTCAAATATACTAGCAAAGAAGAACTTTATGATGACTTAAGGAGGTACTTTGTCGATTCTGAGGGTGATATGTCTGGTGCTGAGCGAGCGCAAAAGCGTCATTTACTTGATGACAGAAGTGGCACGACCACCTCTTTGCTTGAGCGGTTTTCTCGTAGCAATGATACAATTCTTCAGGAAGACGTAATTAACCCGTTTGATCAATTTATAGAGGACCCCGGTATAGATAACTTACAGCCAGGACAGTTGAAAAGATTTATGACTGAGGAAGCTCGGTGTGGCGGTACTCCCTATAAATATGAAGTTACCTCTTTCTCGGGCTGCGCGATAGCTATTGATGTTATAAAACAATCAGACAATAGCTTGGAGTATGTGCTATATATCCAAGGAGGCGGGTATGCCGCAGAGCGATATAGCGGACAGAAGGTTTCTCAGTTTGCTGCTTTTGTTGACAAGCAGGTTGAATTGCTGGCACCATCTGAGGCTCGGGTTCGCACAAAGACCTTTACACAGGATAAGCTAGCGCGAGATAGGTACGAGGAAGACAGCAATGACCGCCTAATGGGGCTATATAAGACGCTAAAGCTAGAGAGAATCCCTGATATAATTCGATACCAAGACGAAGAGGTATATAGCTATTGGCAAGTACCGTACGATGGCAGGCCAAATTATGCAACGGCACGTCTACTGCAGAATGTAGTGGGTCCGAATTTACAATTTCGTATTAGTGAAATTTGGTCGTCAGATGAGGAACTCGTGTGCTCAGACCCATCTAATTTACCAGAGCCAGAGCAGGGGCTGTGTACTATAGCGAAAAAAGACTCAGAATTGCCTACAGATTTGAGATTGAGGATCGATGATGCGGGTTTTGATATTCTTGGCAATGTCCAACCGGATCAAGCTAAGGTGCTGAAGGCTCTTGAATATGTATCACTGAATATGCCAAGGTAATTTGGTAATATACATTGCTAAGGTATTGCTTTTTGATAGAATAAGCATGATAGCTGTACGGTTATGTTGGGTTATATTGGATGCTGTATCTGTAAAATGATATAATATCACTAAGTTATGTCTGAAGCCATTACCGTCCAGCCCCTCCCCGGCTACAAAGAAGTCAAGCCCTTCGTCTACGCGGGCTTCTTTCCCGTGTCTAATGAAGATTACAATGACCTGAAAGAGGCTATTGAAAAGCTGAGTTTGAGCGATTCGGCGCTGCAGTTTGAGCCGGAGAATTCGCCGGTATTGGGCTATGGTGTGCGAATTGGCTTCCTCGGCTTGCTTCACATGGATATCATTCGCGAGCGGCTGGAGCGCGAGTATAATCTGGACCTCATCGTCACCAACCCGAGTACTGATTATCAGGTCAGCCTGACCAACGGTGAGGAGCTGGACATCAAATCAGCCAGCGAGCTGCCCGATCCAGCGCAGATCACGGAGGTTCGCGAGCCGTGGATTGATGGCGAAATTGTGGTGCCGCAGGATTATATTGGTGCGGTGATTCAGCTGATTGTCGCCAAGCGCGGCCGGCAGAAAAACCTCAGCTACATCGACGAGCGGGCGCTGATTTCGTTTACCGCGCCGCTGGCCAATTTGCTGACGGATTTTTATGATCAGTTGAAGTCGGTAACTAGCGGCTACGGCTCGTTTAACTATGAGCTAGCGGGGTACCAGCCGGAGGACTTGGTGAGGGTTGATTTTTATGTAGCGGGTGAGATGGTTGATGCGCTGAGCGTGATGTGCCATCGTTCGGAGGCACCAGGTTTGGGTCGCGAGATCGTCAAGAAATTGAAAGACGTGGTGCCGCGCCAGAGCTTTGAAGTGGCATTACAGGCGGCAATCGGCGGCAAATTTATCGCCCGCGAAAACATTGGCGCTTACCGTAAAGATGTCACCGCCAAGCTCTATGGTGGTGACGTGTCGCGCCGTAAAAAACTCCTCGCTAAACAGGCCAAGGGTAAAAAGCGCATGAAGAAATTTGGTAATGTTGAAATTCCGTCAGAAGCATTTACCGTGATGTTAAGGAGGGATTGATCATGAAGAAACCAATTATCTATCTTGATATGGACGGCGTGCTGGTGGATTTCACGTCGGCCTTGACGAAGGTTCCGCCTGAGATGCTTGAGAAGTTTGCGGGTGAGTATGACAACATTCCGGGCGTTTTTGCATTGATGGATCCGATGCCGGGCGCCCTCGAGGCGGTTGACAGACTGAAGGAAAAGTATGATTTATATATTCTCTCGTCATCGCCATGGGAAAATCCGACGGCGCTGGGTGATAAGCTGGCGTGGGTGAAGAAGTATTTTGGCGGCGAGGGTCAGGAAAATATTTTCTTTCGTAAGGTTATCTTTTCGTCAGTCAAACAGCTGAGCCGCGGTGATATCTTGATCGATGATCGGACGGCCAGGGGTGCCGCTGAGTTTGTTGGCCGGCACATCCATTTCGGTACCCCGCAGTTTCCTGATTGGCAATCAGTGCTGGATGAGTTGCTCTAGCGGCTGAGCGTTGGCTGCTTGAAATCACTGAGCATAACCGGTATAATGGTGACAGAATCAATCAGAGGAAGGAGAGTCATATCGACCAGCTGACCGTAATCATTTTCGGTATCGACATCTCCCAAAGGATGGGGTGGCGCTGATGAAGTTGATGAAGCTATTCAAAAAAGCTCGGCTCGGCAAACGCCGTAGGGGCGAGGTATCAGATGTTGATACGGAAGCATTAGTGTCACGTCAGCGTCCAGTGGCTGCATCAGTACCCGCCGCATCTCCCACATCGCCCGCGCCACGTTTTCCTCACTCTGCGCCAGCTCCGGCTCGGCGTCATAGTATTCAGCGGCAAACTGTAGCCGCGCAGCCAGCTCGTCCTTTGGCTGCGTCTCGCGTTGTGCCGCCGCAACCTTCTACTCATTTACCTCGCTCGCGTTCTGCCGCTCCTCAAAAGACTCCCGCTCCCAATCCGCCGGCTAAACCTCACTCTAAAAAACCGGCAGTCTTTCATGACATTGTGCCACCGCGTGGCGTCCAGCGCTCGCGAAGCGCATCATTTACCAAGCCGTCCGTCAAGACCCAGCCGCCAAAGCACGCCCTCTCACCGTCACGCGCTTCACTGATCAAGCCCACTGCTTCGGCGCCGACCCCGGCCAAGCGCCCGCTCAACAAACTTTCTTCCGTCAAGGCTCAGCCGGTCAAGCCGCTCTCGTCACATCCGTCGCATCCACCATTGACGAAGCCGCCACTCTCATCCCAGACGTCAACTCGTCCGCTTAATCCCGTAGCCGCTGCGTCATCTCGGCGTCCAAACCAACCATCAGTTACAGCGCCCCAAGCGGCGTCCAAACCAACCACTAGCCGCCTGCATACTAGTCCTCGTGCCAGCACGCCGCATGCTGATGCACAATCGACTGTCAAGCGCCCGCTATCCCAGCCGCACCAACTGCCAACCCAGCCAAAATTACCGCCGCAGCCAAAGGAGCTGACCCACCCGCAAGTCACCGCTCATTCCCGTGCTCACATCGCTGTGCCGTCTCGCCGCCCTCAGCCAACGCATCGTCCGCTGCATATTCGGGCGATGGACATGGTGCATAGATAAGAAGTCGCAGCTGCTCCCGGAAGCTTAGTCAATAATCTGGTATAATACTCATATGTCAGATCTTGAACGTGTCATCAGGGAGTACCAGCCGACCGAAGCGGCCGTAGCGCTGGTGCGAGATACTAAAATTGCGCTGCTAACCGGTATTTCTGGCGCGGGCAAGGATACGATTAAAAGGCGGTTATTGCGATCGCCGTCATTTCGCGACATCGTGTCGCACACCACGCGGGAGCCACGGGCAAATAATGGTCAGCCAGAGCGCGACGGCGTTGATTATCATTTTATTGATCAAGCAACCGCGCTGACTATGCTCGAGCACCATCAGTTCATTGAGGCCAAGTTCGTCCACGGCAAGGTGTATGGCACCTCGACAGCCGAGCTGCAGTTAGCGCATGATCATCAGCAGACGGCGATTACTGACATTGACGTGCAGGGTGTGGCTGAGTATGAGCAATTGGCACCGGGCTGTATTGCCATCTTTATCGTGCCGCCGGATTATCCGACATGGCTGGAGCGATTGAAGCAGCGGTACGCGACGGAAGCAGAGTTTCAAGCAGCCTGGCCGAAACGCCGTCAGTCGGCCATTGCCGAGCTCAGTCACGCGCTGGAGGTACCATACTACCACGTGATTATCAATGATGATTTGACCCGGGCGGTGCGGGTTTGCGGCGAGATTATTGAGCGCGGTGACGTGTTCAATCGGCGTGATGACGAGGCGCGGTTGATAGCGCGGGACCTTCTTGATTATTTGATGGGTGAGGACACGGTCTAGATGGCGACGAAGAAGTCGTCATTTTCGCTGAGACGACCGTTTTGGTCATTGTCGGGGTTGCTTGACCAGATCTTTTTCTTATTAGCCGGTGCCGCGTCGTTCTGGCTGGCGTGGCTCGTGTGGCGCGAGGGCTGGCATTCGGGCGGCTGGTGGATGGTCGGGTTGTTTATAGTGGTGTGGCTGATTACGGCTTACCTGGCACTGCCGCGGTTGCATCGTATCCTGAGTAGCTTGTATGTGCCGAATTATTTCATCGGGCGAACGCGGACGGCGGACGGACTGCTGGGCGATCCTGTCAATCTGGCTCTGCGCGGCTCGGAGGCGCAGGTCCACCAGGCGATGACCGCGGCTGGCTGGACGTTGGCAGAAGAGATTACGGTGCGCTCGTCGTGGCGGATGATGGTGGCAATATTGACGCGGCGTAGCTATCCGCAGGCGCCGGTCTCATCACTGTTTTTATTTGGTCGGCGGCAGGACTTTACCTACCAGCAGGAGGTTGACGGCAATCCCGGCAAGCGCCATCACGTGCGTTTCTGGCGTTGTCCGCAAGGCTGGCTGCTGCCGGGCGGTCACCGGGTAGACTGGCTGGCTGCGGGAACGTACGATAGAAGTGTTGGCTTTAGCCTGTTCACCTTGCAAATCACTCATAAGATTGATGAGAATACTGACATCGAGCGGGATTATATCGTCCAGTCAGCGCTCAAGGCGCGAGCCTCAATTGAAGTGACTACTCTGAAAGATTTTTCCACCGGGTATCATTCGCGCAACGGTGGCGGCGACACCATTCAGACCGATGGCGATCTGCCAGTGCTTGAGGTCGGGCGAGTGCGCGCCAACCAGTCCTTGATAGAGGAGCGCGACGAGGTGATTCTCGATGCTACTTCGCACGAGGTAATGCCGGTGGCGCACGATACATTGATACAGCAATTTTGGAGTCGGCGACCGCCACAGATTGCGTTTGGCGTGGTGGCAATGTTTGCGGCGCTGGCGGTCAGTATCATCAACACCGTTGTTGAGTTACTTGCGATTGACCAATTTCACAGCCAGACGGTGGCTGAGCTGATGGTGGATGGTCAGGTGAATGACGCGGCGGTGATTGCTAATTGGCTGATTGGTTCGTCGATTATCATTGGCGTGGTGTGGGTTATTACGACCATCGTGCTGGTGAGCCGGACATTTAGCGGTAGCAATCGATTGCGGCTGGTATTGATGATGATATCCGGGCTGGCAGTTATCGCTAATTCATTCACCTTGACCATCGGCAAGATAACCTGGTCGACAGCCAGTACGCTGCTATTTATTGGGCTCAATATTGTAGCGGTGCTAATGTTTTCGTCAGACGCTGCCAGGCGATTTACGCGGGCGCGTAGCCAGGCCAGGCGCGCGGCAAGGTCGCATTAGCACTCGCTTGCGATGAGTGCTAGATTCATGCTACAATGAGCCTATGACCGAACGTCAACAGGCGATTTTAGCCGCCATCATTGAGCAGTATGCCGAAATTGCGGCGCCAGTTGGCAGCGTGACGCTGGCCAAGTTGTTTGGCGTGTCCAGCGCCACGATTCGCAGCGAAATGGCCAAGCTTGAGGAAATGGGCTTTATCGAGGCGCCGCACACCAGTGCTGGGCGAATTCCCACCGACAAGGGCTATCGATTGTACGTCAATGGTATTACCGATGCTCAGATGACCGAGCTGCCGAGCGGTATCGATCGCAGTGCGAGAGCGATCGAAGCGCATGTTAATTCGCACGTTGACAAGTCTGACCGAGCGATTCGCAGTGCGGTTGATAGTCTGGTTGAGTTGACAGGCAATTTCGGCTTTGCCTCGTTTGGTGATCATCTGTACATGAACGGTATGACACAGCTGTTTAGTCAGCCGGAATTTATCGAGGGTGGACACGTGCAAGCGATTGCCAGACTGATTGATAATATTGAGCCGTGGCTACATGAAGCGGCACCGAATGAGCCGTTGAATGTGTTTATCGGCAGTGAGAATCCGATTGGTAAAAGTTCTGGAGCAACGTTGATTATTAGTAGGTTTTGTTCAAAGTTTAGTAATAATAGTTACATCGGCGTGATTGGTCCGACTCGGCAGAATTACCGTCGAACGATGGAGCTGGTTAGGCGAACGGGTGCGATGTTGGAGGAGGTATTGTAATGGCTGAGTGGATTGGTGGACTACTGAGCGGCTTGCCAACGTGGCTAGTGGTGATTATTTTGATTATTATTTTCATGGCTATGATCGCATTCTTTCCCTGCACATATGGCGACGAGCCGTTTTGGCCGTTCAGAAGGAGGAAAAAATGACAAAGAATAAAGCTAAGAAAACTGAAGATTTAGAGCAGCAATTGGGCGAGTTGACGCTGGATTTGCAGCGGACGCGGGCGGATTTTGAGAATTATCGCAAGCGTGTGGAAGCGGAGAAGCAGTCAGCGCACAGTATGGGTCAGGCCAAGTCAGTAATGAAATTGTTACCAGTGATTGATACGATTGAGCGAGCGATCGCCAACGTTCCGGAGGAACTGAAAGATAATCCGTGGGCGAAAGGCGTGGCTGGCCTGAATAAACAGCTCGACAAGCAGCTGAAAGAAATCGGCCTCGAGAAAATCGACGCTAAACCTGGTACTCCGTTTAACCCTGAACTGCACCAAGCCGTTCAATTTGACGAATCAGCCGAGGGCGACAAAGAAGTGATCGCCGAGGAACTGCGAGCCGGCTATATATTGGACGGTGCGGTTATTCGCGACGCGATGGTTAAGGTGACGCGCCAATCGTCAGCGCCGGAACAGGCGGAAACCGAACCAAGCGCCGCCACACCGGCGGAATAATTAGCAACTAGTAAAAACCTGAATTAGCACTCTTGACACGGGAGTGCTAATTATTTATACTGAAATAGTTGGCACTCGTGAATAAAGAGTGCTAAAATGAATATAAGAAAAACCAGATGTGATCAAAACAAGAAAGGGGAATCATATGGGTAAAATTATCGGAATTGACCTCGGTACAACCAACAGCGCCTTTGCATACATGCTGGCAGGCAAGCCAGAAGTTATCGCTAACGCCGAAGGTAACCGTACCACGCCATCAGTGGTAGCGATTAACAAAAAGGGTGAGCGCTTGGTTGGACAAGTGGCGCAGCGTCAGCGTGTGACTAATCCAAAGAACACAATTTATGGTGTCAAGCGCTTTATTGGCCGTAAGTTTGATGACAAAGAAGTCCAAAAAGACCGTGGCCTTATGCCGTTTAAGATCGTCAAGAAAGGTGCGGGTGTGGCCGTGGAAATGGGTGGCAAGGAATACACGCCAGAAGAAGTTTCAGCCATGATTCTCGGCAAAATCAAGGCCGACGCCGAGGCGTTCCTGGGCGAAAAAGTCACCGAAGCAGTCATCACTGTGCCGGCCTACTTTGACGATTCGCAGCGTCAGGCGACCAAGGATGCCGGTAAAATTGCTGGGCTGGAAGTTAAGCGCATCATTAATGAGCCGACGGCTGCTGCTTTGGCGTACGGCCTGGAGAAAGGCAAGAATGACGAAACCATCGTGGTCTTCGACCTCGGTGGCGGCACCTTTGACGTTTCCATTCTGGAACTTGGTGATGGCGTGTTTGAGGTGAAGGCGACGAATGGTGATACCCATCTGGGCGGCGAGGACTTCGACAATGTCATTGTTAACTACTTCTTGGATGATTTTAAGTCTAAAGAAGGCATTGACCTACGCAAAGACAATGCGGCCATGCAGCGCCTCAAGGATGAGGCCGAAAAAGCTAAGAAGGAGCTGTCAACGGTTACTGAATATGAAGTCAATATTCCGTTTATCACCGCCGATGCTGACGGGCCAAAGCACTTTGAGTTGAGCCTGACACGAGCGAAGCTGGAAGACTTGGTGAAAGACTTGTTGGATCGCCTCGACGGCCCAGTCGAAAAAGCGCTCAAAGACGCCAAACTCTCTAAATCAGACATCCAAAACGCGGTGATGGTTGGCGGTATGACTCGTATGCCAGCAGTGGTCGAGCGGGTGAAGAAGTTGTTCGGCAAAGATCCGATGCAAGGCGTTAACCCAGACGAAGTGGTGGCTGTTGGTGCAGCCATTCAAGGCGGTGTGCTGGCCGGCGACGTCAAGGACGTGCTACTGCTGGACGTGACACCATTGAGCCTTGGTATCGAGACTATGGGCGGCGTATCGACCAAGCTGATCGAGCGTAACACCACTGTGCCAACCAGCAAGAGCGAAGTGTTCTCGACGGCTGCCGACAACCAGCCGCAAGTGGAAATCCACGTCTTGCAGGGTGAGCGCGAATTTGCTAATGACAACAAGAGTTTGGGCCGCTTTGTGCTTGATGGTATTGCACCAGCACCGCGCGGTGTGCCGCAGATTGAAGTGACGTTTAATATTGACGCGAATGGCATCCTCAACGTCACCGCCAAGGACAAAGGCACTGGCAAGGAGCAATCGATTACCATCCAAAACTCAGGCAACATGAGCAAGGAAGACATCGAAAAAGCCCAGAAAGAAGCCGAACTCCACGCTGACGAGGACAAGAAAAAGCGCGAGACCGTTGATGCTAAAAACCAGCTGGAAAACGCCATCTACCAGGCAAAGAAAATGCCGGATGAGTTCAAAGATAAGATTTCTGACGACGACAAAAAGGCGATTGACGAAGCGGTCAAGGAAGCGGAAAAGCACAAAGACGCTGACGACAAAGATGAGCTGGAAGCAGCAGCCAAAGCCTTGCAGGATGCCATCATGCCAATCGGCGCCAAGATGTACCAGCAAGCCGCTGAGGACAAAAAGGCTGATGGGTCTAAGGACGATAAACAATCCGACAAGGACGAACCAGTCGAAGGCGAAGTGGTTGACGAGAAGTAATCTCGGTATCAGCTCATAACATAAACTACCCCCTTTCTATCGGGGGTAGTCTTATATTCTCATGGGCTCAACAGGCTTACGCCGTCGCCAGTCAATTTGTGCTAATGTGAAAGATCTGCACCCTCCAACAAATCACTATACGAGCCAACCACTAAATCCGTATCCTTGATACCAAGTTCACGCATGTAGTGTGAGCATTGCTGTTCCAGTTCCTTGGCGTTTCGTTTACCGTTGGCATCGATAGCTTCAATTTCGACAAAATTCCCGAGACCCTTAACAGTGTCGATATGAAACTTGACATTGTCGATGAAGTAAATCTCGCGCTGCTTATCGACAACCACACGTACACCGAGAGCCGCCGTTAGTACCTCGCCGATGGTCGAGTCCGGCGCAACTGGCGATAGGTTGATAGTCGATTGTTTCGGCCCATCGGTATCGGCCCGCTGATAAAAGATAAGGTTATTTTCGATCGGTCCTTGACGTAGCTTCAGGCGCCCTTTGGGTACATCAAAATACGTATCAATTTGATGATCAGTCCCCTTAAACTCCGCGCCATGCTCGCGTAGATATCGGCGCACCGACTCTTGATCGGTACACCGAGCCTTAATTTCTGAATTGATAATTGCTGTCTGTTTCATAGCACCTCCTCTATGCTCAGTATAGCACGGGCGAGGCTAGCACTCTTGCATGTCGAGTGCTAAAAGCGTATAATAAACACATATGAGTAAGCGCGATTATTATGAAGTATTAGGTGTGGCGAAAACCGCTTCTGAGGATGAGATTAAGAAGGCTTTTCGTAAGGCAGCGGTGAAGTACCACCCCGACAAAGAAGGCGGCGATGAAGCCAAATTCAAAGAGGTCAACGAGGCATATGAAGTCTTAAAAGACAAGCAAAAGCGCCAGCGCTACGACCAGTTTGGCCATGCTGGGGTCGGCGGTGCAGCAGGCGGTGGCTTTGGCGGCAATCCATTCGAAGGATTTGGCGGCTTTGGCGGGCAAAACGTACAGTTTGACTTTGGTGGTGATGGCGGCATGTTTGGCGATATTTTCAGTCAATTCTTCGGTGGCGGCGCGACTGGTTCACGGGGTGGCTCGCGGCGTGGTCGTGATGTTGAAACTAATGTAACTCTGAGTTTTGAAGAGGCGGTGTTTGGCGCAGAAAAGAACTTGAGCATAACCTTAGACGCTGAGTGTGAGCATTGTCATGGCGATGGCGTCGAGCCGGGCCATAGTCTCAAGACGTGTCCAGACTGCCAGGGCTCTGGTCAACAGACTCGCGTCATGAACTCGATTTTTGGACAAATTCAGCAAGCAGTCACCTGTCCGACCTGTCACGGCCGCGGCAAGATTCCAGAGCAAAACTGTTCAGTCTGTGGCGGCAAGGGTACGACTCGCCAGCGCCAGGAGATCACGGTCAAGATCCCAGCTGGTATTGATGATGGCGCGACGATCCGCCTGCGTGATCGCGGTGAAGCTGTTCAAGGCGGACCGCGCGGCGATCTATACGTTCACATTCGCGTCAAAGCCCATAAGAAGTTCACGCGTGAGGGCGACATTATCCTGTCAGAAGAGCATATCTCAATGGTTGATGCGGCATTGGGAACGGAAATTGATGTCGAGACCGTGGACGGCACGGTGCGGATGAAAATCCCGGCTGGCACCCAGTCGGGGACTGATTTTAAGTTGTCAGGCCACGGCGTGCCACATCTGAGAAATGATGAACGCGGCCCGCACATCGTCGGCGTCATCGTCGATACGCCAACCAAACTGAGCAGGAAACAGCGGGAACTACTGGAACAGTTTGATGGCGCTAGGAGGCGCGGACTGTTTTCGTAATACGTACTTGCTTTTTTGCATAAATATGCTATCATAAAAAAATGAGTATAGCGCTCGAAACAGCACCGCGCCGACCGCGAACGATTGAAGAGATTATTAATCCTCACAATCTCCCTGAAGCTGGGTTTCAGTCGTATACAGAGCTTGTCAATAATGCGCTTGATCAGCGAGAGGACTTTATCGCTGAGAAGTTTCGTAATCCTCGCTTTGAACACCGGCGTTTTCGCGATATGTCGGCACTAGATAAGGGTGTTATAGCACTTGGTCGAACTCGTGAAGAGGCGACTGATCGTGAACCTGACTCGGTATTCCGCGAGGCAATCGCCTCGTCTCTCAGATTTCGCATGGCGGAGATGGAATATGTGAAGTTGCTCGGTCAGCTAGAGTTTTTGCATCATGAAGGGGGAAATCAAGAAGAGTTGAGTGAGGTGCAGGAGCAAGCTCGACAGCTTGGTCATGAATTATACGGTCGGCCGCAGCCAGAGATTCGTGATGCGGCACTTAATGAGCTGTGGAATATATTGGACAGCAAAACCTATCATCCGACAGCCCAGGCGTTGTATGATGACTTAGCGCATGGCTTTAACTGGCAGAGTCAAGAGATGCCGGCAGTACTCCGCGCTGAGGATGGCGAAGCACGACTCCCTCGTTTTGAGAAAAATGAGGCACTAGAATGGGCGGGTGAGCAGATTATTGAGCAAAATGCTGACATACAGTCTTTGATTCAGGAATTCTGGGATCAGAAAGTTAAAGAGCATGGCAAAGGTTACAAATGTGGCCCAGATGATATCGTCGAAGCGTTTCAAGCGGTGATCAATCTGCGCGACCCTGATCATACCAGCGGCGTAACGGTGAAGCTAGTAGAAAACAAGACCGCGCTATCTTGGGAATCTCCAGAGATGGCAGTGGTGGTTGGCGGTAGGCGAGCGCCGATTACAACAAGTGATGAGCTATTTCGTAAGGTACTGCACGAATTTGGAGTGCATGGGCAGCGTTCAATCAATGGACTGAAGACAAAGCTACCAGTCCTCGGGATGGGTTTGTTCACTGATACTCCACGACCAGATTACCTGACCTTTGAAGAGGGGCTGGCGACGACGGTTGAGGAAATGATTGGTGATACTGTACCAAAATGGACAGCTGCAAAGCTCGGCCACTACATTAATATCTCGCTGGCGGAGCAGGGTGCAGATTTTCGCACGGTGTTCGAGATAGCGTGGCGATATCGTCTACTCGGGAAGCTAAAGAGCAATCAAGAAGTAACGCAGGAAATGATAGATAAAGAGCAGCGAATGGCATATGGGTCCTGTGTAAGGATATTCCGCGGCACGCAGCCAGACATGGCAGACAGCCAGCCCGGGGTAGCGCCGCTAACCTTTAATAAAGACCTTGCTTATCTTGAGGGCCGTGTTTTGGCGATGCGACATTTGGAGGGTTTATACGCTAATCAGGATGTTGGCGGGGTTACTCGTCTCTTTGCTGGTAAATATGATCCAACCAACCCTGAACAGCAAGAGTTGATGATGAGGGCACTTGCGGCGTAGGTACAAGAAGGGTATTCTTATACAAGATAATAGAGGTACTATCACTGTATGACAAATCAACTACAAGGGACATCGCTCGCAATCTATAATGAGCTAAAGAAGCGCAGTATCCCGGTAGTTGGATATAAGTCCGGGGGAGTGTCGTGTATTGCGTTTCGTTACGCAGGTCGCATGCGATTTATAATGGGCAGCTCACCAGATATGTCTAATGGTACTGGTCGATTAATTTCTGATAACAAAGAGCTGACCGATAAGCTTTTAGTGCAGTCGGGTGAATTTGATCGGTGGTTAGCGCCTTCGGTGGTAGTAGGCGACACGGCTACTGCTGAGCAGTTTTTAAAGGAGCAGGGTGTGGCAGTGGTGAAGCCTATTGATGCCGCACATGGTGATGGGGTAACAACAAAATCCGCCATATAGATGAATTGCAACAGGCGGTTAAGCGAGCGCAACAATACGCAAGGAAAGAGGGTGTACTGCTGTAGCGTCACATTGAGGGAAATGACTATCGGCTTATTGTGATAGACGGTGAGGTGGTTACAGCAATTCAGCGCTGTCCCGCAGAAGTCTGGGGCGACGGGATGCAGACAGTTCGTGAGCTGATTGATCGGGATAATGCGACAAATCCTCGCCGTGGTCAGCTACCTCATGAAAAATCCATGAATCTAATCGACTTGGAGGCTGTGCGGGCTTTTTTGAGTGGTGCTGAGTTGCGATATATTCCACCCGATGGGGCACGAGTGCAAGTAACTGGTGTAGCGAACATTTCTGGTGGTGGCTACGCGATAGAGTGCCTCAATGAGATACCGGATGAAGTGAAGTGGATGGCTGTACAAGTTATTGAATACTTCGGTCTGTTTATCTGCGGCGTTGATATTATGGCTCCCGATAATTTTCGAGGGGCGAAGTTAATTGAAATAAATGCGTCCCCGGGCCTTATGCCGTACTATGATCCGCCTGTCGGCATGCCCGCTAATGTTCCGGCTGTTTATGTCGATAAGCTTCTGGCTGCCTACAAACGAACTGCTTCGTAGCTTGACTGATATGGGTTTTTAGATTATAGTATATTGTGCATGACAGCACAAAAAACCATCATTGGTCGAAATGTGAAGGTGGACTTTGGTCGGCGAGCGGTTAATGTGCCAGCTAAAGTTGACACAGGTGCAGACAGCTCATCAGTGTGGGCAAGTAATGTTCGCGTTGATAAAGATGGCGTGTTAAAGTTTTCGCTATTCGGCAAGGGGTCGCCCCACTATAACGGCAAGGTGTTTCGGCGTACCGATTATTCGGTAGCGATGGTTAAGAGCGCCTCTGGCCATGAAATTATAAAATATCGGACACATTTTACCATTATATTGGCCGGCAAGAAGATTAAAGCGTTATTTAGCCTGTCTGATAGGGCTGTGCATAATTTTCCAGTGCTAATTGGACGACGGACATTAAGCGGTAAGTTTTTGGTTGACGTAAGTATGAATGAAGTAAAGAGCCCGAAGAAATCACAGACTATAAGGCTAAATAAAGAACTAGCTGAAAATCCTCACAAATTTTATAAAAAATACCATAAACCAAAGGATAAGTAGTTATGAATATTGCAATCCTATCTAACGGTAATATCAACTACTCCACGCTTCGCCTGAAAGAAGAGGCCGAAAAACACGGACATCAGGTTAAGGTTATCAAGTATAAGAATTGCTATGTGTCAATCGATGAGCAGCATCCGAAAGTCATTTATCGTGGCAGGGAAATCGGCAATTTTGATGTGTTTATTCCGCGGATTGCCAGCTATATGACGCGTTACGGGACAGCAGTGGTGCGGCAGCTAGAGATGGCGAATCCGCAGGCGTTTTTTATGAATCGGTCAATCGCTATTACGCGGGCGCGGGATAAACTGCGCTCGACGCAGTTACTGGCCCGGGCTGGGGTGGCGATCCCAAAGACAGTGTTCTCGCGCAACGAAACGGATATCGATGTGCTCTTGGATGAGATTGGCGGTACGCCGGCGATCATCAAGTTGGCGCGCGGCACGCATGGCAATGGCGTGGTGCTAGCGGAGACAATTAAAGCTGCTAAGTCGGTTATGCAAGCGTTTTACCTCAGCGATTCTGACGGCACGAACGTGCTATTGCAGGAATTTGTCAAAGAGTCGGCTGGCACAGATGTTCGGGCGTTCGTGGTTGGCAGCCAAGTGGTGGCCAGTATGAAGCGGCAGAGTTTGGATGATGATTTTCGCAGTAATCTGCATAAGGGCGGATTGGGAGAAATTGTGAAACTGACTCCTGACGAGCGAAAAACGTGCATCAAAGCCGCCAAAGCGATGGGCTTGACGGTGGCTGGCGTCGATTTTATGCGCTCGAACCGCGGCGCGCTGGTACTGGAGGTGAACGCCAGCCCAGGATTTGGCATCGAAAAAGTGACGGGCCGCAATGTGGCTGGTCGGATTATTGACTATATTGATCGCAATGCCAAGCGCGGCAATAAAAAAGATAAAGTCGGCGCCTGACGATAAACTTGCTATAATGAGGGTATGAGTGCAAAGTCGGCGTCGATAGTGCAGCAGATCATCGTTTGGGTGATCGTGCTCGGTGTGCTGGCCGGGGTCGGCTACTGCGTATGGACGGTGGCGAACCAGATGAATAAAAAATACACAACTGTCGACATTGGCAAGGGTACATTTCGGGCAGAGGTCGCCGATACGGACGAGACGCGGGCGCGTGGCTTGGGCGGTCGGCAGGAGCTGGGCAAGAGCGAGGGGATGTTGTTCGTGGCCGAGAAAGATGGCGATATACCAATGTGGATGAAGGATATGCGCATCCCGATTGACATCATCTGGCTGGACGCCAACAAAAAGGTGGTGCATGTCAAGCGTGACGTCTGGCCTGACAATGAGCCGCACGAAGTATATCACACGCCAGTGCCGGCGCGGTACGTACTGGAACTACCGGCGGGTAGTGCCAAGGAGCATGGTATCAAGCCGGGCGTCACTGCGCGGTTTAGTACGGGGGCGCAGCGATGAGCATGGTGTTGTTATTTGGCGGCGTGGCTGTGGTGGTGACGGCACTAGCGTTCGTGTTGAATCGGCGATTTGGCATGTTGGCGCTGTCGCTGGCGGTTGGTGCACTGCTGGCGGAGTTATGGGCAGAGTGGTTGGCTGGGGTGATTGGCGGACTAGGCGTCAGTAACGTGGCGGGATTGCCGAACGGTGTCGTGGCGACGATTATCCTGACGGTGGGGCCGCTGGTGCTATTATTAGTTACTGGGCCAAAGGGGCCTGGCAAGTTACTGCGGCTAATCTCGGCGGTGCTGGTCGGCGTCTTAGCAGCGGCGGTGCTGGTGCGGCCACTGGGCAAGTTTATGACCTTGGACGCGGAGGCGATGAAGACGTACAAATTGCTGAGCGACTGGTGGCGCTATGCGGCGACCGTCGGACTGGTGGCGGGGCTGCTTGACATGAGCTTGCCGCTTCGGGCCAAGGCACCCGCTGCCAAGAAAACAAAGCGTTGAAAATGCCATCCTTCTGTGATAAAATGTGAGAAGTCGCGTCCTCGCTTCGTTGCGCTGCGCGTCATGTGCGGGCCCATAGCTCAGTTGGTTAGAGCACCTGCCTTTTAAGCAGGGTGTCCCGGGTTCAAGCCCCGGTGGGCCCTCCACGTGGAGTACAATCCTAGTTCATGAACTAGGATTTTTATTGTATCCATTTCAGGTGATTTGATGTAAGTCTGGCCGCACTTCGCGTATACTAACAATATGAAGTCTCTCGGCCTCACTCAGCGTTTGCATGTGTCGTGGCTGTTGGCGGCGGCTGGTGTCGGCGTCGTCATCGGCGTTATCGGCGTGATGCAAGCGCCGTACGGGCTGTTTGCCGGTTGGATGTGGTTGGTGGCGGGAATGATATTGGTCGTGGCATCACTCGTCGGGGCGCGGCGCTGGCTGGTCATAGTAGCCTTGATCGGTGGAGTACTCATTGGGCTGTGGCGAGGCAGCTGTGGGCAAATTGGCCTGGAGCACTATCAAACGCTGTTCGGCCAAACGGTGCAGCTGAGCGGGCGGGTGCTGGAAGACCCTGATGTTGATAAAAAGGGGCAGACAGTGTTGCGGCTGGGCGACATCGTGAGTAATGATCGGCGGCTGCCTGGTAGTGTCTGGGTGGTGACGAGGCATAGTCAGGCGATGAAACGTAGCGACGTGGTCACCGTGCGGGGTGTGCTGAGCGATGGGTTTGGGGCGTTTGTGGCGCGGATGCCGCGGGCAGTGGATGAACGAGTGACGCGCGAGCAACCGGGCGACGTGGCGGTGGGTGTCCGGGATTGGTTCGCGGAGCGGGTGCGGCGGTACGTGCCGGAGTCGGAGGCGGCGCTGGGTCTCGGGTTCTTGATGGGCTTGCGGCGGGCATTGCCGCTGGAATTGATGACGGCGCTGCAGGTTGCGGGCTTGACGCACATCATCGTGGCCAGTGGCTATAACTTAACGATTTTAGTGCGGCTGGCGCGGCGACTGTTCATCAAAGTGTCGAAATATCTGGCAGCACTGAGCGCTGGTGTGATGATCATTGGCTTTATGGCGATGACTGGTCTCAGTCCGAGCATGTCGCGGGCCGGGCTGGTGGCGGGCCTCAGCCTAGCCGCGTGGTATTATGGCCGGACGATTCATCCGCTGGTGCTGCTGCCGGTCGCTGCGGCGATGACGTTACTCATCAATCCGCAGTTTGGCTGGAATGACCTCGGCTGGCAATTGAGCTTTGCGGCGTTTAGTGGGGTAATTATCCTGGCGCCGCTGCTGCAGCGATACTTTTTTGGTGCGAAGCCGCCTGGGGTGATCCGGCAGATTATCGGCGAGACGGTGTCGGCCCAGATCATGACGTTACCGCTGCTGGTGGCGTCATTTGGCGTGATCAGTAATGTGGCGCTGATCGCGAATGTGCTAATCTTGCCATTGGTGCCGCTGGCGATGCTACTGACCTTTGTGGTTGGCGTGTGCGCGGATGTGCCGGTGGTGGCTGGACTCGTCGCCGCACCGACGACGTGGCTGCTCCAGTATATGGTCGGCGTCGCCCAGTGGCTGGCGGGGCTGGACTGGGCGCAGCTGGAGGTGGGCTTGAGCTGGCTGTGGGTGGTCGCGATTTACCTCATCATTATCGGGGCAATGTGGTGGATGCGGCGACAGACCGGCCTGCGGCTGCGCGAGAGTAATGTGGTTGAGTAGCCGTGGACGATTATGGCAGGCTGCCGATCTCGCTCATGCTTGAGGAAGCCTGATGCATGTACTACTATGGGTTTATTCAGCTAATCCCTCGGGGTGAGTGAGCACGGGTTCGGCCCCTGGATGATGGCTGGTGAGGCAACTAACATTACTTAATTTGGAGGAGTGAAATGGGCAAAAGAGGCATACGAGATGTTCTGAGTGAAACACAGGCTAACGTTTTACGTATTGAAGAGAAGACCAAGGAGCAGGTTGGGGCTCTTATGGAACAATATGAAGAGAATAAAAAGCGTCGTATGGCGATGGGAAATGAAGCGCTGCGAAGTGAGGTGACAAATGACCTGATTCCTAGGCATAAGCAGTTTGAATTTGCTGTAAAAGAGATGGGTACAGACATTGGTAAATTGCTCGGTCAGCTAGTAGCGCTAGAGCATAACGAAATTAAGACCCCCAAGGAGATCGAAGAGAAAAAGGAGGAACTATGTGTTAAGTTATCACTTTGGAGGTTTGCACGAGGTGTCCTCAAATCCACAAATCATAAACGGAGTGATCTAATAAAAGATCTAACACAGGGCATAGGAGAAGCCGATTTGGCTTGGTATAATGATCCTAATAATAGTCGTTCAAAATATTATTCAGTGCCAACAATTGATGAGAGGTTGCGTGAAGAAGAGGAGGGAGATTTTCCGGACCGCTATGGCTACAGCACGACAGTTCCTATACTCTATCTTGGTAAAGAGTTCGAAGAGCTTAACTTCGAAAGGCCCGGAGAGTGGAATGAAGACGAGGATCGTAGTAAGGCTGAAGAAAGGATTGCCTGTAAGTTAGCAAAATTCACTAAGCAGGGCTTGATACCACCGGTTTCTATTAGGCTATACCCGGACTCGCCATACGGTTTTGACTTTCCCCGTTATTTTGAGCGGCCTTTTGACAAGCTTAGCTCAGATAGCTGTTTCGTCGTAGTCGCAGAGGCGGAATGCTTCTGACGCCATACGGTTCAATAATTTTGGGAGGAGAGCAGTGAGTATAGATAGAATAGATGGAAATAGCGGCGATCAAGGCCCGATGAGTCCATGGGGGTTGGCGGCCGCATCGACTAATGATGGTGAGCAACAGCCTAGTGGGGTCGAGGGCTATAGTGATGTGCAAGACGATGAGACGCAGGAACTGGGCGGGCCAATGACACCTTGGCGGTTAAACGCGATACGTAATGAAATTACCAAAGTGCGTAATGAATACCTGGAAGAAGTCGCTAGGCGGCGCGCTGAGAATAAGGCCCCGACAGACGGAGAGGACCTGCACACTAAGGAAGCATTACAGACTACTCAAGCCGTAATTAAAGAAAAGTACTTAGAGAGGATGCGAGAGGTAGTAGCGCCTCTTGTTGAGTCCGATAAGCTCAGCGATGCAATTATGTATCAGTTTATCGGCGACTTGAATATGCGGCGAGGACAAGGTAGGTTGAGCTCCTATGAGATAAGCGTATCGGATCTTGTGGTGGGGATTGCTGAGGATAATTCTCGGCGTCGAAAAGAGGTCTTGCAGAACGTTATGGATCTCGAGCATGGCAACCCCAATATCTGGGTGCCGAAGTTAGATGAATCACTTCCCAAGGCATATTTAGTAGGTTCTGATGTGACTTTGCCAGAGGACGCCCACTGTCCTGCCATACAAGTCCCATGTGGGATTTTGCAGCAGAATAACGACAACGCAGCCAGGGGATATGTTGCGGGGATGCTGGGTTTGTATGTCCACGAGGGAATCATCTCCTCTCAATACGGGTTGCGCATTAAGGACAAGAAAGGCTTCAATAGCGTCCCCGTTAAAGAGATATATATAGAATCAGATTGCGGTGGCTTTACCTTTCCGGAACACATTGACGACCGGATCAATAGTTAACCCTTCTCCCGTTTTCTGCTATACTAAAAGAAACGAATTTTCTGGAGGCATAGACACATGGCAGGACACAGTAAATGGGCGACGACGCACCGGCAGAAAGCGATTGTTGATGCGAAGCGCGGCGCGATTTTCACGAAATTGGGTAATCAAATTGCCATTGCGGCACGTGGTGGTACTGACCCAGCATTGAATGCAAGTTTGGCAATGGCGATTGAAAAAGCCAAGGCTGCTAACATGCCGAGTGCTAACATTCAGCGGGCGATTGACCGCGTGGCGGATAAGAGCGCGGCGGCACTAGAGGAAATTACCTATGAAGGCTACGGCCCGGGCGGTGTCGGAATCATCATCGAGACGGCGACTGATAATCGCAACCGCACCTTGCCAGAAGTGAAAACGGCGCTGGTGAAAAACGGCGGGCGCATCGCTGACGCTGGTAGTGTGGCATTTCAATTTACTCGCAAGGGCGTAATCACCGTAGAAGGCACGGGCGAAGAATTGCTACTGCAAGTGCTGGATGCTGGTGCTGAAGATGCGGTCGAGGAAGACGGCGAAATCATTGTTTACACGGAGTTGAAGGATTTGGCGAGTGTTAGGAATAAATTAGTCGAGCAGGGATTGAAAGTAAAAGACGCCGAGCTGCGCTACATTGCCAATACACCAGTTGAGATTGCCGACTCGGAAACTGCGCAGAAATTGATGAAGGTGGTTGATGCGCTGGACGACCTGGACGACGTGGTGAATGTGCACACCAATGCCGATATCACTGCGGAGTGACCTGCGCTTAGGCCATGTATTGACTATGTATTGAGCGTCCCCGACGGCGCTCTTTTTGCGTTTCGGAGGAATTTCTTTTACAATATAATCAGTCAACATAAGCCAAGCAGGGAGTTCACAATGAAGGTTTTGACCCGCCTACTACTTATGTCAACGATAATTGCGCTGGTGTTCCAGCCGGTGGTGGCGTTTGCCAGCGACTCCCCACCAGAGGCTACACCTCCTGCTGGTGGTTCGGCACCGGTTGCGCCAACGGATACGCCTGCGCCCCAGCCAGCCAATCCAGCACCCAGCCCGGCAGCTTCGACCAGGCCACTAGCTCCAGCGGCGGCCACGCCAGACACAGCTTCTGGCGGTACGTCTGCGCCCGCCTTGTCAAGGCCGACCACGACTCCATCAACGCCCGCACCAGTCAAGCCGGCGCCTTCCGAGTCTCCTCCGCCGTTAGCCGCGGCTCGCACATCAGCCAAGCTCTTGATCACCAAAGTCGGCCTTGATACAGCGCGCGGCACCTACGTTGAACTCTACAATCCGTCGTCAGGGCCAGCCAATATCGCTGGTTGGACGCTGCAGTATATTAGCCAGAAGGGGCAGGTGACGACGCTTAAAATAATCTCGACTGAGCTAGTAGTGCCGGCGGGTGGGGCGTTGGTGGTTGGCGACAGCCGGCTAACTGAGGAGCGGGTCGACCTGCGGTTTGATAGCAAGAAAGTGCTGGCAAAAACCGGCGGCTCTGTCAAATTGGTGATGAGTGATGGGCGGGTGTCAGATCTGGTTGGCTGGGGCGCGGCCTCAGAGCGTGAGGGCAGCCCGATTAAGCTAGGCGGCAAGCTACACGCCTGGCGCTGCCAAACAAATGGCGTGGTGACTGATACGGATAATAACGTCAGCGATTTTTCGGTCGGCGAGGCGCCGCGTTTGCGTGAACTGCCAGCGTGCAGTGAGCCTGACGAGCCGCGTCCGCCAGTTGATCCGGCGCCACCGAGTAATCGCTGTAGTGGCTTAAAATTACACGAGATCGCGACCAATGTCGACGCACCGTTTATCGAGATTATTAATGCCGGGACCAGCGACCTCGACCTCACGGGCTGCACCATTCTCGTGAAAGGTCGAGGCAAGAATAAGGACACGACGCACACGTTCAGGGGTATTGATCTGGCAGCCGGGGCGCTGCATGTCGTTCGGCTGGCAGAGACAAATCTCAAACTGACAAAAACCGGTGGCGGCGAGGTGTACGCGCTGGATGCTGGCGGCAATGAAATTGACCAGACGTCGTTTGCCGGTCTAGCCAAAGACTCGTCGTGGAGTTTGTTTAACGGGGAATGGAAGCAAACGTTTGCGGTGACTGAAAATGCTGCCAATGTGTTTAAGGAATATGCGGACTGCCAGAATGGATATGAGCGTAACGCACTGGGTAAATGCGTGAAGATTTCGGTGCCGCCTGCTGTGCCTGATGTGTTGGCACCGTGTCCAGCTGGTCAATATCGACATCCTGAAACGCGTCGCTGTCGGAAAATCGAAGCAGCAAAGACTGTAACGCCGTGTAAAGAAGGGTATTATCGCAGCGAGGTGACGGGTCGCTGTCGCTCAATCGCCTCAGCCGCCGCCAAAACCTTGAAGCCATGTCCTGATGGTCAATTTCGCAATCCAGCAACTGGCCGCTGCAAGAAAATCGCTGCCACCGATGACATTCTAAAAGACTGTCCAGAAGGCTTTGAGCGCAATCCAAAGACGAAGCGCTGCCGCAAGGTCGCGCTGGCTACCGCACCAAAAACTGGCTTTGCGCCGGAGCAGGTCAAGCAGGTGACAGGCGCGATGTGGGGCTGGTGGGTGCTCGGCGGCGTCAGTCTGCTGGCGGTTGGTTATGCTGGCTGGCAGTGGCGCTGGGAAATTGGCCGGGCTGCTGCTTGGCTGAAGCACGCCATCACGCGTGGCAAGCGATAATTTGGTGAGTAGCTCGTCGAGGTGGCTGCTTGCATTAATTATTGTCACCGGCCGGGTGCTATAATAAACTCATGAGAATCATCGGTATTGATCCGGGGACTGGTATCTTGGGCTTTGGCGTGATTGACGCGAAGCAGGGCGGCTACCGGCTGGTGACGGCTGGTGTGATCAAGACGCCGGCGCACACGCCACTGGACGAGCGGCTGGCGGAGATTTTTGATGGCCTGACGGAGATTATCGCTGAGACCAAGCCAGAGGTGATGTCAATTGAAAAATTGTTTTTTGCGCGCAACGTTACCACCGCTATTTCTGTGGCTCATGCTCGCGGCGTGGCGATGCTGACTGGACACAAGGCGGGCCTCGTGATCAGTGAATACACGCCGCTACAGATCAAGCAAACACTGACTGGCTATGGCAAGGCTGACAAAAAGCAGATTCAGGAAATGGTGCGCCTAAATCTAGGCCTCAGCCAAGTGCCCAAGCCAGATGACTGCGCCGATGCACTCGCGGCGGCCATCACCCATGCCGCGATGATGCGCCGTGGCGTGGTATAATTGATATATGGTGCAATTAGGTAAGGGAAAACGAGCTCCGATAAAGAAGCAGCCGCCGCACATGGGTCGGTATGCCAATCTCGGTCAAGTCAAGGCGAAACCCGGTAAATTACCGCGTCAACACAAACACTTTTTGTGGTTTTGGCGGCTGAGCCGGCCGAAAAAAATTATGGTGTGTCTGCTGCCGATTCTACTGTTCTTGATCATCGTGCCGATTGCCAGCTATCTTTACTATGCCCGCGACATCGCTGATCAGGAGCGGCTGATGAACCGCAATAATACCGGCATCGTGCTGACTGATGCCAACGACAAAGTGATTTATAGCGTTGGCAATGCCGAGCGGCGGAACTTGGTGCAGCTCAAGGATATCTCTGAGAATATGAAAAAGGCACTGATCGCCAGCGAGGATAAGGATTTTTATAAGCACAGCGGCTTTAATATTTTCAGTATTTTCCGGGCGGCGATTACTCGGCATGGTGGTGGGTCGACCTTGACGCAACAGCTGGTTAAGAATAATTTACTCAGCAATGAGCACAGCTTTATGCGCAAGTACCAAGAGCTATTTATGGCCATCGCCATTGAACAAAATTACAGCAAAGAGCAGATCTTGATGATGTATCTGAACTCGGTGTACTTTGGTGAAAATGCCTTTGGTATCGAGGAGGCGGCCAAGGTGTATTTCAATAAGTCCCCGAAGGACTTGACGCTGGCCGAGAGCAGCATGCTGGTTGGTGTGCTGCCAGCCCCAAGCCGCTACTCACCGATCAGCGGTAATGCCGAATACGCCAAGCAGCGCCAAAAGACGGTGCTCGGTCGGATGCAGACTGAAGGCTTTATCACCGAGGAGCAGAAGCAACAGGCAGAAGCCACACAGCTAGCATATGCTGGTGGCGGGGCGGCTCACACGAATTCCGCAGCGCCGCATTTTGCCGAGATGGTCATCAAGCAACTCAGCGACAAATACGGTTACGAAAAAGTCATGCGCTCGGGCTACCGCGTCAAGACCTCACTGAACCTCGACACGCAGCATCTCCTCCAGGAAAATATCGCCAAACAAATGAAGCAGATCAATCGCCTCGGTGGCACTAACGCCAGTGGTATCGTCATTGATCCAAAAACCGGCGAGGTGCGGGCACTGGTCGGCAGCGCTGACTATAATAACGCCGAGTGGGGTAAGGTCAACATGGTGACCACGCCGCGTCAGCCTGGCTCGAGCTTCAAGCCGCTGTATTATGCGCAGGCGATGGCTGACGGCATCATTACGCCGGCGACAGTTTTTGATGATAAATTAACCGACTTTAATGGCTACGTACCGTACAATGCCACCCGTCGCTGGAACGGCAAGGTGACGACGCGCAAGTCGCTCAGCTGGTCGCTGAACATACCGAGCGTTCTGATCATGCAAAAGTACGGCATCAATCGTTCCATCCAAGCCGCCAAGAAGCTCGGTATCAGCACCCTCGATGAAAACAAAAATTACGGATTGTCACTGGCGCTTGGCTCGGCCGAGGTTCGCCTGAGCGAGATGACTAACGCCTACGCGGCCTTTGCCAATGGCGGCACGCAGTACGAGTCGCTCAATCTCATCACCGAAGTCAAGGACAAATTCAACAAAAACGTTTCGTGGAAAGCAGCGAACACACGCCAAGCTATCAGCCAGGGCGGTGCCTATCTCATCTCTAGCATCCTGTCGGACAACGCCGCGCGGGCGGGGATGTTTGGTAGCAGCCTGACGGTGGGCGGTAAAACGGTTGCTGTCAAGACGGGCACCACCAATGATAACCGCGATGCCTGGACGATTGGCTACACGCCGCAATATGCTGTCGGCGTGTGGGTTGGTAATAACAACAACAAAGTCATGAACAGCGGCGGTTCGGATGTGGCAGCACCAATTTGGCGGGCGACGATGACCAAGCTGCTGGCAGGAGCAAAAACTGGCTTTGATGTGCCAAACGGCGTTGTCCAGCGAAGCGTGTGTAGTAGCAATGGTGGCCTCGCTGATGATTCTAGCTCCGGCGCCTACAAAGAATACTTCCTCTCAAGCGCCCTTCCGACCGAGAAATGCGACCAGACCAAGCCAAAGATCGAGGTGTGTAATCTCACGACCAAGCAAATGGAGTCAATTTTTGAAGATCAATTTGACGCTGCTAAATACTCCAAGAACGCTGCTGATTGTCAGCAAACATCCACCACCAAGCAGATCACCGTCTGTGACCTAGCTACCAAGCGGCTCATCACCATCGCCGAAGACAAATTTGATGCCACGAAGCATTCACGAAAAACGACGTCGTGTAGCAGCACAGGTAATGACGACCAAAACCCAGGTAGTAACAACGGCAATGGAGGTGGCTCGGGTGGTGGTAACGGCGGCACGTCGCCCGGTCCAACCAATCCTCCGGGTGGTGGAGACGGACGCCCGTGATCGCCCATCTCGCTGGTACGATTGCTGAAAAGTTTGGCGCGGGCAGCATCGTGATTGACGTTCACGGCGTCGGTTATGAAGTGAGCGTGTCGGCTGGTGATTTCGAGGCGGTGGCGCTCAGTCAAGATGCTAAGTTTTACACCTATCATCATGTGCGCGAGCAGGCGGAAGAATTATTCGGCTTCTCGAGCCTGACGGCAAAAAAACTGTTTGAAATGCTCATCACTGTTCAAGGGGTGGGGCCGAAGGCAGCGCTGGCCATTCTCAGCCTGGGCGATGCAGAACACGTACGTAACGCCATCGCCAACGCTGATCATGCGTTTGTGCAAAAAGCTGCTGGCGTCGGTAAAAAAACTGCCGAACGCGTGGTGGTTGATTTGAGTGATAAAGTTGGCTTGCCAACGCAATATGGTCGAGCAGCCGCGCCAGTCCAGACTGAATTGAATACTTCCGACGAAGCGTTAGAGGCGCTAATGGCACTGGGCTACACCTTGGCTGACGCCACCAAGGCGCTAGAGAACGTTGATATTAATCTACCAACAGCACAGCGAGTGACTGAGGCGCTGAAGAAATGATCTTATCACTTAAACGCTGTCATGCGCAGCACAGCCTGCTTATTGACAAGCCGTGCGGTAACGCTGATGTCTAGCATACTATCATTGTAGATATATTGCGGTTTTTCACCAAATAATTCATCTGATACTGTTGGCGAGTACGCCAACTCTTCAAATTTCGGTGCGTCTATCTCAATGAGGTTATCGTCCTGATCAACTGCAACCACATACGTTGTGAAGCCTGGGCTACCGTTGATGGCCGAATAATATAAGTGATCAACGCCAATGATAATATGGGTGACTGACTCGCAGCCACGAATGTGGCGGATTGGATGATCTTCTGGCACAGGAACGCGGATACCTTGAATATTGCGCGCCTCAGGAGACACTACGAGGTCAACGGGAGTCTCTCGCAATGTTGCTGGGTCAACGTCACGGATCGGGAATTTTTCACCGTCGAGCTTGTTTCTTTCGGGTCCACTATAGACGTGAGTACAACTTCCATGCGTAAGACACCAGCTGTTAATTTCGTAATGATAGCCCATGACACTTGTTTTCCCGGATGCTGGATCGATGCTGCCATTTGCTTGCATAGGGAATTGACCGTAACCATTTCGCAAATCATTGGTAATATCGTAATCTTCTGGTTTGATATTATGCCATTCCTCATTTTTTAGGTCTGGGTGTTCAATTCTCAACCTTCTTACGTGTGGCAGTCCAAACAAATGTCCGGCTTCGTGCATAATAACGCCAGAGTTGATGATATTCATATTGTCTGATCTTGTGACGATGTCTCGTGTGTGATATTGGGCGTAGGCGCCGAACTGATTGTTGTTGCATAAATGAGGTGGCAGGATAAAATAGCGAATCGCTGTACCGCCGAGGGAGGGGATTTTATTGGCTACTTCTCGTATCTTTTCGACAGGGGGGCAGGGCTTTTTTGTTTCTGGGTCAATTGGCTGTTCATGTTCATCCATTGGCATGGTTACTGCTTCATAAACGGTGCTCTTGGAGACGTCCATGGTGGTAGCTAGGATGTCTTCGGCTCTATCAAGCTCTGCTCTTGCGCGTTTGCTCACCTCAGCAACATGTTGTTCTGTTGTTGAGGAGTCGGTGATGATAACAGGTTGAATATCAGGCAGGCTAAATGGCCCTTGTGTCTCTAGTGGCTCAGCCGGCTGAACGGTTTCGGTTATTATTGCGGTTGCAGTTGCAGGTTGAGGTTTAGGGCTACGATGAGCTATATGGTTATAACCCACAAAGCCCGTCACTCCTCCTATTATCCCGCCTAGTATTACACATGGAACTCTTACTCGTAATGGCAGTTCTTTCGGTTTATCACTAGTCGACACGCTGCTCTTTTCGCTCATGGTGATACCAATTCTACAATATAATTTATAATTATGCAATAATATGGTACGGATTGTGGACAGACACTCCTCGCCAAATGGTATAATTCATACTAGGAGATATTATGAACACATGCGCGACAAAGAAAGAATGTGGAATCTGTCCGCTGCTCGTTGGTCAGACGGTGGCTGATGATAATGTCATATTGCAAACCGAACGTTGGGTGGCGGTGCTTGACAGGAATCAGTGCTATTTGGGTAAGTCATTTATCACTCTACGCCAGCACAAGGAAACGTTGTCGGATCTGGACGAGGCAGATTGGACGGAGTTGCGTCAGGTGATTTGTCAAATCGAGCAGGCAGTCAAAGAAGCGTTTGGTGCCGATGTGTGTAACTGGGAGTGCCTCATGAATAATGCGGTTAAAGCTGGCCAACCAACGCACGTGCACTGGCATCTATATCCGCGCTATCTTGGTGGTGCTACCTTTGCCGGCGAGGAGTTTCCTGATCCAAAATGGCCACGACACCTAGAGGATGCGGTACATATGGCGGGCGATGAGGCGTTTCGCGAAATTATGCAGGCGCTGCGTAGTCAGCTTACAAGAGATTAGCTCGGTCCGCTGTGAATGATATAATGAATATATGGCAATTGAGAGAATAGTCGATACCAGTTCGCATAGTGATGACACGGAAGAGCAGCGGATTGAAGTTAGTCTGCGTCCGCAGAGTTTTAATGAATATGTTGGCCAGGAGCGATTGAAGCGTAATCTGCGGTTGGCGATTGAGGCGGCAAAGAAGCGCGGCGAGCCGCTGGATCATGTGCTGCTCTACGGCCCGCCAGGACTGGGCAAGACGACCATGGCGACGGTGATCGCCAATGAGATGGGGACAAACTTACGGATCACCAGCGGCCCGGCCATTGAAAAGGCGGGTGATCTGGCATCAATCTTGACGAATTTGGCGGACGGCGACATCTTGTTCATCGATGAAATTCATCGGCTCGGCCGGGCGGTGGAGGAGATTTTATATTCGGCGATGGAAGATTTCAAGCTGGATATTGTCATTGGCAAAGGGCCGGCAGCCCGGTCAATTCGGCTGGATCTGCCGCGGTTTACGGTGATCGGCGCAACGACGCGGACGGGCAGCCTGGCGGCGCCGCTGCGCGATCGATTCGGGCATATTTACCGCTTGGAATTTTACGAGCCAGAGGATATCGCTAAAATTGTGACGCGGAGTGCGGCTATTTTAGAGTCGTCGATTCGGCATGAAGCAGCGAACTTATTGTCAACGCGGGCTCGCTTGACACCGCGTATCGCCAATCGCCTGCTCAAGCGCGTACGCGACTACGCTGACGTGAACGGTGACGGCATAATTGATGTGAAAACCACAACGAGTGCCTTGGAAATGTTGGAAGTGGATGAACTGGGATTAGACCCAGCTGATCGTAATTTGCTGCAATCAATTCTGGAAAATTATGGCGATAATCCCGTGGGGCTAACGACCATTGCTGCGCTGACTGGTGACGAAGCGACGACGATTGAGGATTTTTATGAGCCGTATCTGCTGCAAATCGGCTTCATTGAGCGTACGCCGCGCGGCCGTCGGGTGACGCCAAAGGCGAAAAAACACATCAATATGCTATAATAACAGATATGAAAAAGAGAGTTTTGGCGATACATACCCCTGATAATGTTGGAGAAATGACTACCGTGGCTGGCTGGGTGCATTCCCGGCGCGATCACGGCGGGCTGATTTTTATTGACCTACGCGACCATACTGGGTTGGTGCAGTTGGTGATTAATCCTAAGCAGGCGGCGGAAGCGTTTCGGTTAGCGGAGAGCCTGCGCGATGAGTTTGTGATTCGTGCCAGCGGTGTGGTGACGGAGCGTGGCGAAGGTTTGAAAAATCCAAATATCGCCAGTGGTAATGTAGAAATTGTGGTGGAAAATTTGGAAATTCTCAACCGTGCTGAGACCTTGCCAATTCAGCCGTTTGCTGAGGAAAACCAAGCGGGCGAAGACCTGCGTTTTAAATATCGCTATCTCGACCTGCGCCGTCCAAAGATGCAAGAAATGCTGAAAAAACGCGCCGAAATGTACCGACGCATGCATCAGTACATGGATACTCGGGACTTCATCGAGATTCAGACGCCAATTTTGGCGAATTCCAGCCCCGAAGGTGCACGTGATTTCCTGATCCCCAGTCGTCTGCAGGAAAATAAGTTCTACGCTCTACCGCAAGCGCCGCAACAGTTCAAGCAGTTGCTGATGGTTGGTGGCGTGCCGCGATATTACCAGCTGGCAGCGTGTTTTCGCGATGAAGATCCACGAGCTGATCGACTGTATGGTGAGTTTTATCAGCTGGATCTGGAGATGAGCTTTGTTGAGGACGGCGAGGAAGTCCGCCGGGAAGTCGAGCCGTTGATGTGTCAGCTCGTGACCGATTTCGCTGGCAAAAAATTGCTGGATTTGAGTGGTCTAGCGGTCGGTGACGGCAGTCCAATTCCGCGCATTTCCTACCGTGACGCTATGGAGACGTATGGCTCGGACAAGCCGGACCTACGTTTTGGCATGGAGCTGATCGAGCTGACCAATGTATTTGCCAACACCGAATTTGGTGTGTTTAAGCAGGCTGAGTGCATCAAGGCGATTTGCGTCAAAAACGGCGCCAGTCTCAGTCGCAAGCAAATCGATCAGTTTACTGATGTTGCCAAAAGTGAGGGCGCAGGTGGTTTAGCCTACATCACCTACCAAGATGGTGAAGCAAAATCGCCAATTGCCAAGTTCTTGAGCGAGACAGAGCTTACGGCGATTAAGCAAAAAACTGGTGCAGTTGATGGTGATGCAGTCTTTTTCGGCGCCGACACTCGCCCAGCCGTTAACGCCGTTCTTGGCCGTCTGCGAAACGAATTTGCCGCTCACTTCAACCTGAAAAAATCGGATGAGGTGGCGCTGGCTTGGATTATCGATTTTCCATTCTATGAATGGGATGACCACGGCAAGAAGCTCGACTTTGGCCATAACCCATTCGGTATGCCAAAGGGCGGCCTGCAGGCGCTGGAATCGGCGACGACTGATGCCGAAAAACTGGCCATTGTTGCCGATCAATTTGACATGGTGATGAACGGCTACGAAATTTGCTCCGGCGGCGTGCGCAATCACAACCCAGCAGTGCTGTACAAAGTGTTTGACCTGCTTGGCTTTAGTGAAAGCTACGTCGAGGAAAAGTTTGGCGCCATGCTAAACGCCTTCAAATACGGCGCACCGCCACATGCTGGCTGTGCCTTTGGTGTCGATCGCATCCTCATGGAACTCATTGACGAAACTAATGTCCGCGAGACCTTGGCCTTTCCAAAGAACGGTTCGGGTGTCGATGTGATGATGGACTCGCCATCAAAGGTTGATCCAGTGCAGTTAAGAGAATTAGGGTTATAAGATAAATCACGGCGGAACAAACTGCCGTGATTATTCTATAGTAACAGGTAAATTATTTTTGCCGCTTTTTCTGACTGATAAATTGCGAAATAAGACCAATGATAATAACCAGGATTGCAACGTAAAGCAACCCGTTGATCAACCAAGCGGCAAGGCGAAACACCATACTCAATGCCCAAGCGATGATGATCAGGACTGCGATGCTGTAAATTAATTTAGGAAAAGACATGTATCCATTATACCATCTACCGCGAGCTAAGTATACCGTCAAACCACCCCTTAGTGTAGCAATCACGAAAGTTCCAAGCCCCGGGGCTTTCGGTTTTGTAACTCCAGTAAAACCAGGCGTCAACATTTGCTGGTACGGCAAGTTGTGATTGGCAGT
>CAUUMU010000004.1:0-40509 GCA_963546435.1 uncultured Candidatus Saccharibacteria bacterium | reverse complement strand
AGATCAACCAGCGAATAGCCGTCGTGGTGCGTCAACTTGCCAGCATCCTCTTCCATGTGGGCGTGATGAATCCGCACCCGTTTGAGCGAACCGTCTTCTAGCGGCGCGTCAACATAGCCAGCCAAAATAATCGGCTGATACATCTGCGAGGTCTGATAGCCCTTTGGTAAGTCAGGGTAGAAATAATGCTTGCGATCAAACCGGCTAACGCGGGCAATCGGCGCGTTCAACGCTTTACCGGCGCGCACCGCCAGATCGACAGCGTGCTTGTTGAGTACTGGCAGCATGCCCGGCAGGCCAAAGTCAATCTCGTGCGTTTTTTCGTTCGGCTCGGCATTACGAGCATCATTATCAGCCGGGCTAAACAGCTTGGTTTTGGTTGCCAGCTGGACATGGCACTCGATGCCAATGGTCATTTCATATTCATCATATACACTCATCATAACGCTCCCAAATCTTTTAGTGCTTGTTCAAATGCGGCCATTGCCCGCTTAAATGTCTGGGTGGTGATGGTGACTCGACTTTCGTGGGCAATCTGATTACGCAGTTTATGCGCCGACCAAACTGCGTCCTCATTCGTCCACAGACCACGCCGCGCCTTAAGCCGCTCACCCATCGTCGTGCCACTAACGCCATATTCGCGCATCGCCCGGTCAAGCAGCTTGTCAGCTTTGATAATCGCCATTTGCAGACTGTCTGGATTATTTGTATCAGCCACCCGCTGCACCGCCTGCCAGACTCTTCGGTATAGTTCCCGGTCGAGCTTCTCCGTTTGTTTTGACGTCAACTGAATGAATAGCATCAATAGGCCACCGATCACCAGCGCCGCCACCACTAGCGCGATCAACAGTCCATCCATCAGATGACCTCCACTTCCGCCGCCAGTTTCAGCAGGCTTCCATCCGAACGGTAATTACCAACTAGCTGCACGCCGATCGGCAAGCCCTCGTCGTTACTTCCAGCCAGCACAGAAATTGCCGGTAGTCCAGCTAGACTAGCCGGCACGGTCATGATGTCAGACAGATACATCTTGATCGGATCACCAGTGTTCTCGCCAAGTTTGAATGCCGGCGTTGGTGCCGTCGGCGTCAGCAGCGCATCGTACTCAGTGAACAACTTTTTGAACTCGTTGATGAGCAGCGTACGCGCTTTTTGCGCCTGCATGTAATAGGCATCAAAAAATCCGCTCGACAACACGAAACTACCGATCATAATCCGCCGCTTATTCTCCGTCATAAAACCTTCGTTGCGACTACGGCCATACAATTCCGCCAGCGTTTTCACCTCGGCCGCTCGATGACCATAGCGCACGCCATCATAGCGCGCTAGATTTGACGACAGTTCCGCCGGCACAATGATATAGTACATCGCCAGCGAATATTGCATCATGTCCAGATTCACTTCTTCAATTTCATAGCCCAGCTGCTTCAATTTTTCAGCATAATCAAGCGTTTTCTGGCGAACTGCCGCGTCCACATCGTCAGTCATACATTGCTTAACCAAACCAATTTTCTTCTTAGTAAAGCCTGGCTGGTTCCGCCAAAAGTCCGGCAGCGTCGTCATATCCTTGTCGTCACGGCCCGCCATAATCTCCATCACCAAATTAGCGTCATCAGCGTTCGTCGCGAAACAACCAATGGTGTCTGTGCTTGATGCCATAGCTACCACGCCGTAGCGGCTGACTGCGCCGTAGGTTGGCTTGACACCGACCACGCCGTTAAAGCTGGCAGGCTGACGAATCGAACCGCCAGTGTCTGTTCCTAGCGCAAATGGCACCACGTCAAGCGCCGTCACCACTGCCGAGCCGCCCGACGAGCCACCGGCTACTCGAGTTTTATCCGTAGCGTTTTTAGTCGGACCAAAGGCTGAATTTTCCGTCGAACCACCGTGAGCAAAGGCATCCAAGTTTGCCTTGCCGATGCAAATTGCACCTTCGGCCTCCAATTTTTCAACCGCTGTTGCCTGGAGCGGCGCCTCAAATTTCTCGAGCATTTTGGAGGCAGCAGTCGTCGGCGCCCCAAAGGCCAAGAAATTATCTTTTACCACAAACGGCACGCCAGTTAGCCGCCCAGAAATTTCACCCTGATCAACCTTGGCTGCTCGCTCCAGCGCCCGTTCTTCCGTTAAACTCAATAGTGCATGGTATTCCTCAACTTCGCGCGCTCGCCGCAGTGCTTCTTTAACATTTTCGACCGCGCTTTTTCTGGCAAAATCACTAATCTGGCTCATTACAATACCTGCGGCACTTTCACTTGACTATTCTGTTTTTCAGGCGCCAAGTTAAGCAGCGCTTCTCTGGAAATCCCCGGCTGAATCTCATCTTCGCGCCAGACGTTCTCTAGTCCCGTCACTTGATAGGTTGGCTCCACGCCAGACGTGTCGAGCTCCCCTAGCTGCTCAATGTAGCCAATTATATTTTCCAAATCTTGACGCAGTCCATCAACTTCATCATCGGCTAGTGCCAGACTACTCAAACTCGCCAAGTGCTGAATGTCACTGGTAGAAATAGTTGTCATGCAGTCTATTATAGCACTGTCTCGAGGAAAATCTAATAACTTAGCAGTCGCGGCGAATGGAGCGTCACCATCTGCGGCAGACCGTACATACTCATTCCTGAACCAAGTGATAACCCACCGCGGTTCCAACCGATAGCCGCCGCCGTTGCCGCATCGGTTGCCGCATTTGGTGCGTCTGGTCGTTCAATGTAGCTAATCTTGTTGGCCCCACGATCCGCTACGTACACTCGACCATCTGGGCCGCGCAAAACTTGTCCACCGCCATCACCACCAAGTCCTTTCCAGTCAGGGTGATTTGGCGTTGATGAGTTAGGGAGCGAATCAGATATTACACAATCCCTGAAATGCTCGCAGCCGGTAAACCCGATAAACCGCTCACTTGTTTTGATAGCACTACTATTGCGACTAGTAATGTCATACCGGAACAGTTCACCGGTATATATTTTCGATACATAGACATGGTCGCCGTTGGGTGAAAAATCAGCAGCGTACCCTAGGCTGTTATCAAGTGGATCATTATTATATACACCGACCGACCAATGAGCTATTGGTGTCATATTAGTATCAGCTCCAGATATATCAAATACGTGTAATACTCCAGCGTTACCATTACGATTTGGACAGACACTACCCCCCATAAACACCAGCATTTTGGTGGCCTCGTTGTTAAAGTTAATCGAGCCGAATCCCGTTCGCGAAGGACTTGATGGATTTGGTTGCACGATACACGGCTGAGCCGGACCAGACGGCACATTATACACTGCTGCATTTGGCGTCTGAATAGTCGCTCCGTTGTCGGTCGAGAAAATATTGAAGGCATAGACTTGATTCGGCGAACCCGGCCGATAGGTATATACCACCGCACCATTTCCCGCATTATTCGGCACGGCATTCATCGCCTCGCCAGAATAGTTGCGTGAAAAACTGCCCGCCATGCCAATGGACATGTTCTTTTTCGTCACTCGTCCGAGTGGATCATTGGTAAAATCAACGACGTGGTAATATAATGTACCGAATTTTGCCCGCTCACGACCATTTGCCGAGTTTGATACTACGAGATACTTAGATTCCTCTTTGTTGATTGGAAAGGCAACCACTGCCTGCGTACCAGTACGCGAACCGCACAACCCCTGTGGTGATTCACTATAGTACGCCGTTTGACCATCGTCACATGTTGGATTACCGTCGGGAGCCGAGCTATCAACCTGCATAATATTCCGTGCCGAGTTCCAGATACGAAGTCCGTCAGAGTAGAACTTCAAATTACCATTACGATCGGAAATCGTTGTTAAACCCTCATGGGACGGGCCACTTGAGTGTGTTGGATGAGGGTGTGGAGTCGGTTTATTTGACCCGCCCGCACCGAAATCGAGACAGACTGACCCGCCGATACACCACCAGCGCTTACTGGCGCGCGTTCCCTTAAAATCAACTTCCGGGATAGCTTGCTGGCGTGAATTGTAAATATAGGTCTTATACGGGCGGCCATCAGATTTTCGAATCAACTCAAGGTAGCCCTTGACATCAGCACGCCGCGGGTTAGTTGTTGAGGTGTATTCACCAATAAAATACGAACGTAATTTGTCATTACGAAATACGTCAATCGCTGTACCATTGCCGCGGCAATCAGTACCTGGACGCACACCCGAGGCAATGGCACTGTCATGGCCACGACTGATACATTCATTCATCCGCACCACGCCGGCCTCAGCCGCTTCGCGCGCCAGCTGATTATAATACTGCTCCATCAAGGCATTAGCTGCTGCCGACGCCAGCTGGAGACCAGCCAACAAAATCAGCAACAGCATAATGCTCGCTACAAGGACGGTCGGCAAGACGAACCCACCGTCCTTATCCCACCCAGACGCTTTGTTAGTCACATCCAACTCCGTACTTATCGCACATTGTCGAACGAATGTTGCGCTGCACATTGGTTTTAGTATATGTCGACCCGGTATCGTGTACTTGGACGGCTGCCGTAATCGCCCCGGCGACCAGCACTGCTCCGGTTGCACCCAGCAAAATCAGAGACATTGTCTTAGATGTGTTACGGCCAGAAATAATCCCCTTGAGCATCCACAACGTCACGCCGATTACCCCTAGTGCCAGGAGATATGGCACAAACTCGGCGAGATATAGCGCACCATACACCCTATCGGCACTGCCCGCACCGATAAATAGTAGTGAACTAATGAGAACTGTTACTATTTTTGCTACAAGCACTATTGCTGGAATTATCAATGCACCAAATGCGCCGTATGTTACCACTTTATATGCTGTCCGGCTAGTGTAGTTGTCGCGGTCCGAGATAGCCCGTGAGACACGACCAAATGTGATGAGCGCAACGACTGCAAATAGCGTTGCCAATACACCCGCCATGACGATACCCGTCCCTGGTGTCACCATATTTATTGACAGTATGTCAGCCAACCAGCCACCAATCGAAGTCGAAGTCGTTGTCGTTGCACCATTAGCCTTCACCCAAGCGCCAAACAACGCCACCAATACCTGCGCAAATAACAACGCTGAAACGACTGTCGATACCATCGCCAGCAGATACTCAAACGTCAGCCACTTTGCCTTGCCGCGATTTGGATCAACTGTAGCCTGAGGGTAGTATGCCGTTGGCTGCGATGCATACTGTGGAACTGGCGGAACATCTGCGTCCTGTACCGGTTGCACCATCTCTGGTGTTGATGCTGTTTTCTTTTGTGTCATAATTATTACCTCCGCTTATGCTACCCTCATTCTACATGGTCTGGCGAATTTCTGCAATCAAATCACGCAGCTCCGCGGCTTTTTCAAACTCCAGGTTGGCGCTATGCAGCTCCATTTGACCAGTCAACTCCTTGATCAGCGTCGGATATTCGTCCTTTGGAATCTTCTTCAAATCAAGTTTTGGCTTTTTGTCCGATTCTTTTTGCGGAATGATGGAGCGCAGGCCATCGTCAATTTTCTTCTGGATGGTTTGCGGTGTGATGCTATGCTCTTCGTTATATTGCTGCTGAATCTGCCGCCGACGATTTGTCTCATCAATCGCTCGCCGCATACTGTCAGTCACATTGTCGCCATACATCAGCACCCGCCCGTCCACGTGCCGCGCCGCCCGGCCAATCGTCTGAATCAGTGCTTGCTCAGAGCGCAGGAAACCCTCTTTATCAGCATCCATAATCGCCACCAGACTGACTTCCGGTAGGTCCAATCCCTCGCGCAGCAAATTAATACCAACCAAGACATCATACGTCCCCAGCCGCAGATCTTTGAGAATATCGCCGCGCTCCAGCGTGTCAATTTCGCTGTGTAGATACGCCGTTTTCACTCCATTGTCAGTCAAATAAGCGCTTAAGTCCTCGGCCATGCGCTTGGTCAAGGTGGTTACCAGTACGCGGTGGCCCTTGGCGATGGTCCGGTGAATCTCCTCCATCAAATCATCAACCTGCCCCTCAGTCGGCCGCACCTCAATCGGCGGATCAAGCAGCCCCGTCGGCCGAATCAACTGTTCAGCCGGCTTTGGCGAATGAGCAATTTCATAATCGCCCGGCGTAGCCGACACATAAATCGCCTGGTGAATATGCTGATCAAACTCATCAAACCTCAGTGGGCGGTTATCCAGCGCACTCGGCAGACGAAAACCATGTTCCACCAGCACTTCCTTGCGCGCCCGGTCGCCGTTATACATACCGCGAACTTGCGGCAAGGTCATGTGCGACTCGTCGACCAGCAGCAGCCAATCATCCGGAAAATAATCAATCAACGTTGCCGGCTGTTCGCCCGGCTCGCGGTCGGTCAGATAGCGCGAATAATTCTCAATACCTTTAACAAAGCCGGTTTCTTTGAGCATCTCCAGGTCATATTTAGTGCGCTGAGCTAGGCGCTGCGCCTCCAGTAATTTTTCGTGTGATTCAAGCCATTTGAGCCGCTCGTCAAACTCCTTTTCGATGCCAGCGATGGCTTTTTCAATTCGTTCACGCGGCGTCGAATAGTGGCTGGACGGGAAAATCGTCAGCTGCTTTGGCTGATCTAAAATCTCGCCAGTCAGCGGATCGATTCGCGTTAGTCTCTCAATTTCATCGCCAAAAAACTCCACTCGCACCGCCGTGTCCTGCCCGGCCGGGAAAATATCTACCACGTCGCCGCGCACCCGGAAAGTACCGCGCGCAAAATCAACGTCGTTGCGCTTATATTGAATATCCGTCAGCAAGCGAATAAACTTATCCTGCACCCGCCGCTCACCGACCGTCAATTGAATCGCCATATCAGCATACGTCTCCGGCGAACCGATGCCGTAAATACAGCTGACGCTGGCCACAATAATGACGTCGCGCCGCGTTAACAGCGCCGACGTTGCCGCATGCCGCAGTCGATCGATTTCATCATTAATCTTTGAATCTTTCTCAATGTACGTATCGCTACTGGCGATGTAGGCCTCCGGCTGATAATAATCAAAATAGCTGACGAAATAATGCACTTCGTTGTCCGGAAAAAACTCCTTAAACTCAGAAAACAACTGCGCCGCCAAGGTCTTGTTGTGTGCCAGCACCAGCGTCGGCACGTTGGCTCGAGCAATAATATTCGCCATAGTAAAGGTTTTACCCGAACCCGTCACGCCTAGTAGGGTTTGCTCGCGCTCGCCCCGCTCCAAACCATCCACCAACTGAGCAATCGCCGTCGGCTGGTCGCCAGTCGGCTGATAGTTGGAGACGAGATTAAAGGCACTCATGTCGTTACTATTGTAGCATTATTGACAAATAACAACTTTTCATGATATAGTTAACCAGTTATTAGCGATAAAACAAAAAGGGCACTTCAATGACTCCACAAAATACATGTATTCCGCGCGATGTGCAGCTACAGGCGGCGATGTTCCGCCTCGGCAAGATGGAAGATGAAATCCAGAGCGGCTACGAGATTCTCCGGAAATATCAGAAAACCGTAACTATCTTTGGTTCGGCGCGTACTGATCCGAATAGCGCCTATTACCATGCCGCGAAAGAAACGGCTGGACGGCTAGCCAAGCTCGGCTATGCCATCGTTTCCGGCGGCGGGCACGGCATTATGGGCGCTGCTAATGAAGGTGCCAACAAAGCCGTCCAAGAGGGTGCACGGGCTGCTGGCGGTGAGTCGATTGCCTTCAACATCCGACTGCCGCACGAACAGGAAGTCAATAAATATGCCACCGAGGTATTCGAGTTTCAGCACTTTGCCCCGCGCAAGATCGTCATGACCATGTTTGCCAATGCGTATATTTATTTCCCAGGCGGTTTCGGTACGTTGGACGAGCTGGCGGAGATATTGACATTGATCCAGACTGAAAAAGCCAACCGTGCGCCGGTAATCTTGTTCGACACAGCGTTTTGGAGCGATTTGGATGCCTTTTTCCGCAACCATATGCTGACTGAGGGAGCTATCGTTGAGAAAGACCTGGATATTTACACCATCACTGACAGCGTCGATGAGATTATTGAGCTGGTACAAGCAAATAAGACCTATTGCTGATCACCTATCGTGTCAATTCAGACTTTTTGGGATTTCGTCAGGGTATTTGCGTTTTGCTGGGACTTTTTATGAGGTTTTTTACTAGCAGATTTTTTAGATTTTACGGGCACGGCAGCTGACTTGCGGCGTTTTGGTTTAGCGTTGGCTACCGGTAGCTGGAACGGCGACGCTGATTTGACTGGCTCACTGACGGCCGAGGCAACATAGCAAATCCCGCCCTCGCAGACGACGCGCTCAACAGTCGGCGTATGCGTGCGTGGATGAGCTGAAAAACGACGAGTTATTTCATAGCCAAGCCCGCGCTTACCAGATTCGATACAATGCTGACCGTATGGTAATTGATGATGATAATTTTCAACGATATCCACCGGATGAAACGAGATAACCTGCCCGTCAAAATCCATCATCACCCAGTCGCTAGCTCTCGCCCAGGCTGTCTGATCAAGCCGCGGCGCAGCAGCCATTAGCGCCTGGTACACTTCTCTGCCCGTCGTGTCCGCCGGATCAAGCCCAAGTGCACGGATAATTGAATGAGCCCGAGCTAAAATCTCAGTAATCAACCTCACATCGCTATCATCGCCGGCCATCCGTCTGAGCTCGCTCACAGCAACCCGTGTCCGCACTGAATCACCCAATAATTTTGTTAAGTTTCTTGACATTAAAACTCCTTTTCGCTTAGTGGCATGGCATGTAGTCGCGCACCTTGATATAAGATACCGGTTTTAGCACCAATATGATTGACGACCGAGCTTGAATTTGCGCTGGCAAATACTACTGCGTCCTTCAGCTGGGCGCCATGAGCCCACTGACTCAAAAAGCCACTGGCAAATGCATCACCTGCGCCAGTCCGATCAATTGCTGGCACATCCTCGTACATCGCTGCTCTGACAATCGTTACACCATCAGACGCCATCGAGCCATTCACGCCGTCTGTCAGCAACACCACCGGCACGAGCTCTTTTGCTCGCCGCACCAGCTGTTCCAGATCATCACCCGGCACTAACTGTTGCATCTCTTCTTTGTTCAGTGCCAATACCCCCACATCATCCAGCAGTCCCATTAACTTCTCTCGCTGTGCTAGCTCTCGCTTGCCTGGATTAAAGCAAATTTTCATACCAGCTGCTCGCGCCTCACGAAATACCTTATCCAAGACCGTCATCTGACCTGCTAATGTTGATACATACAACCAATCAGCCTCAATATCCGCCACGGTAAAATCAGCCGCGTGATAATGCGTTGATGCGCCGCGATACGTCAAAATTGTCCGTTCACCGTTTGGCGCCAATAACAATACCGAGTAGCCCGTATTGTATTTTTGGGAAAATCGAACATATCGCGTATCAACATTCTCGGCGTCCAGATCGTCCAACACCGCTTGACCAGCCGGATCACGGCCGACAACGCCCAAAAACATCACTTCGTGACCCTGCCTGGCAAAGGTTACCGCGGCATTTGTCGCACCACCACCCGTTGAAAAATGGATCTGGTTGACGTCGGCCTTAGCACCGAGCTCTAACTTGGCGAAACAACGTTCTGGGCTCTCACACACCGGTTTCAGTGCGTCTGACTGGCTTAAAAAAACATCCTGCACACCAGCGCCGACGGTAATAATTTTTGCCACTACACCACTGCCTTTCCGGCTGAGCCAAAGGCCTGAATTTTCGCCTCAACCACCTCCTGAACGGCCATGTACACTGGTGGCATTAGTTTGACGATGGCGTATTCATTCGGGTTTTCGCGCAAGATCCTTTCCAGCGTCGTGCGGAAAGCGTAGCGCATGTCGGAATTAATGTTAATTTTAGAAACACCAATTTTTGCCGCCTCCTCAAAATAATGCAGTGGTGTGCCCGACCCGCCGTGAAGCGAAATTTGACAGTGCAGCGCCTCGCGGATGCGTCCTAATAATTCCAAATCCAGCACTTTCGGCACCGGATACAACCCGTGCAAATTACCAATCGCCGCCGCAAAAGTATCAATTCCCGTCGCCTCTACGAAATCACGCGCGCCTTCTGGCGTGGAAAAGGTTTTCTTAATTTCTTCATAGTCAATCGCCTCGGTGTGGACATTTGACGAACCCCAAAAATAATGCGGCTCGGCTTCCACCAACGCGCCGGTGAACTTGGCGTACTCGACAACTTCGCGAGTTTTGGCGATTATTTCCTCATCCGAGGCATCGTGATTTGCCTGGGAAATATCGATATGCACAAACTCATAACCCGCGTCAATCGCCCGCTTGCAGCCCTCCACCGTCGGCCCATGATCTAAGTTCAAATAAATCTCAATGCCGTATTCAGCCTTATAATTATCCACCAAATCGCGCACGTTCTCCAGCCCCATGGCTTTAACTTCAGCGTCTGACACTTCCACCAGCACCGGCGATTGGAGCTTCTGCGCCGCTCGCGCCACCGCGATCAGCGTTTCTTGATTATCAATATTAAACGCCCCGACCGCAAAGTGCTGCGCCCGTGTCCGCTGCATCAAATGGCGCGCACGCGTGGTATTGCGCCGAATGTCAGAAATTGTCAGTCCCATATACCCTTTTATCCCTTATGCTACTTATGGTTATTATAGCAGCGGTGACGGAAAATGAAAAGAGGCGAAGGGGTTTTACGATTTATTTTTGTACGGTTTTCGTCAAAATGCTGGCCTTGATTTTTTGGAGTAATATATTATTATATTGACTATTCGCATCTGATACGACATAATAAATTACATGGATACCGTGACGCTAGCCACCATCATCCCTCTATTTATTATCGGCCCGCTAGCCATCGCGCCAGCCTTTGCTTGGAAAAGTCGTATCGGCACTATTATCAGCATAACTTTAACCGCAGCGAGCCATATTATCTTTTGGCTCATCATGGGGTCAATCCTGATGAGGGAACTTGGTATTTTTACTTATGCAGCAGCATGGGAGATCGCGACACTCGTGACAATTTCCTGTATAGCTGTGGACGCTCGAGAAATTCCCTGGCGTCTGCGCAAGCCTAAATAAATGACAGGTTATCTTTTACGTGCCGGACAATTGTTTCAACATCAAGTCCATGCTTTTGCCATAATTCAGCTACCGAGCCGCTTTCGCCGAACTGGTCGCGGACGCCGATGCGCTTTATTTTGACTGGCAATTTCTCGCCGAGTACTTCCGCCACCGCGCTACCAAATCCGCCGGCAATTTGCCCTTCTTCTGCTGTCACCACACAGCCGCATTTTTGGGCGGCAGCAACGATCGCTGCTTCGTCCAGCGGCTTGATGGTGCTAAAATGTACGACTTCTGTCTGAACGCCGGCGTACGCCAATTGTTCTGCCGCCATGAGGAGTTGATACGTCATCGTACCGGTGCCCAGCAGCGCCACATCAGTGCCCTGCCGCAGCACAGATGCCTGGCCAATCGCCACTGCGCCATCCAAAAACAGCGGCATGTCAGCTCGCGGCAATCGCACGTAATTTGGCCGCGGATCAGCTGCCATCACTGCTGCCATCATTTCGGCCTCGTAGGCATCGCCCGGGGCCAAGACCACCATGTTTGGCAAACTCCGCATCAGCGCGATGTCCTCCAGCATTTGGTGCGTCGCGCCGTCCGCACCGACATTTAGCCCGGCATGTGAACCGACCAGCTTGACCGGCTGATTATTCAGACAAATTGTCGTCCGAATTTGTTCCCAATTACGCCCCGGACTGAACGCCGCATAACTAGCCGCAAACGGAATATTACCCATCGCTGCTAGTCCTGACGCCACCGCCACCAGATTTTGCTCTGCCACACCGACCTCAATGAACCGCGGCGCACCGATTCGCTCGGCAAATTCGCCAAAGCCAACACTTTCCGCCAAGTCGGCACTTAGCGCCACGACTTGACTATTGTTCATTGCTGTGTGAACTAACCAATGGCCAAAACCGAGCCGCATCGATGCGGTATTTCCCGCACGCCAATCATTCCGCAACATGCTCATACGCCCACCCCTTCTTCCGACTGTTTCTTAGCCAGTAAACCCAATTGTGCCAGCGCCGCGGCGGCCTGATCAGCATTTGGCGCCTTGCCGTGCCACCGATGATCACCCTCCATAAAATCAACGCCGCGCCCGGGTACCGTATGCGCGATAATCACGCTCGGCTGCTCGCGTACTACCTGCGCCGATTCAATTGCTGCGATAATTTGCGCCATGTCATGCCCGTCGATTTCCTGTACCTGCCAGCCGAAACCGCGCCATTTCTCACCCAAATCATTCAGCGGCATGACTTTTTCTGTATCGCCGCCAATTTGAATATTATTACGATCAACAATGCTGATTAGTCGGCCTAATTTATACTTGGCTGCAAACATCGCTGCCTCCCAAATATTGCCTTCGTTAAGTTCACCGTCACCTAAACTACAATATATGAAGCGTTCCGAATTCTGCAAATACTGCACATGATATGCCATACCAGCAGCCTGACTGAGACCGCAGCCAAGCGGCCCGCTCGTCGTCTCTAGCCCTGGTAATTTTACCCGCTCCGGATGCCCTTGTAGCCGCGAGCCAAACTGCCGCAAATTCATTAACTCTGATTCCGATAAAAATCCGCGCATCGCCATCGCTGCGTATAGCAGTGGTGCATAATGGCCGTTACTCATGACGAACAGATCGCGATCAGGCCAATCCGGCTCTTCTGGCCGCAATCTAAGAATCCGAAAATACAGCACCGCCATCACATCAGCAAACCCCAGCGGTCCCGCCACATGACCACTACCAGCAGCCGTCACTTGGCGAATAATCAGCTGCCGTAACTCTTGCGCCTTCTTTTCTAGCTGGCCAGTCGTGAGTTGGCTCATGGTAAACTACCCGAGCACACCCGTCTTGCTAATTTCCTGCTGGAGTTTAGCGAACATTGCTGGTGGATCAGTTGCTTTTTGGATTGTCCCGCCAACGTTCAGGACGTTCACGCCGCCCTGAACAAGGCTATAAGCATTGTCAACCATCACACCACCATCCCAACCAATTTCAACATTCGGATTAATCATCTTGACGAGCCGAATTTTTTCCAGCTGCATCAGGCTGGCTGTTCCGCCAAACTTACCTAGCTCACCGCTGAAAATCAGGACATGCTCTGCCTCTTTGATAAGCTCTTCGACGGTTTGCGGCACCGTTGGTCTCAGTAGTGCTAGCCCAGCCATAATACCCGAGCGCTTAATTTCTTTGAGTGCCCCCAACACGTCGCCTTCGGCCTCGGCATGAATAATAATCAAATGCGGCCTCAGTGCGATTAACTTCGGTACATACTCATCTAGTTTGTTCACCATGGCGTGAATATCAATCGTCCAACCTTCTGGTGCCCATAATTCTGGGATGCTGACCGTAAAGGTTGGCGCAAACTCACCGTCAGTCAAATCGATATGCACCCGCTCAGCAAAGCCGGTAATTCTATCGACTTGCTCTTTGTATTGCTGGGCATTTTCTGCCAAAATTGCCGGGGCGATAACACTACTCATACGATCTCATCCAGTTGCGCATTGCGCCGATTATACCGCGGGGCATCCGCGTATGCAGTATTGAGCCACGTTTCAACAATGCCCTTCCAGGCAGCTTCGTTATCCTCGAGGACCCTAGCCGGCAGACATAATACATTCGAATTATTGTCACGCCGCGTCATCCTCGCCTCATGTGCATCCCAAATAACACTGGCGCGGATCCCCTTAAAACGATTCGCCGCCATACACATACCCTGACCGCCGCCGCAAATTAAAATTGCCCGTGGATCATCCTCGCCATCACCAATCACTCGCAGCGCTGCCGCTGCCGCAAACTGTGGAAAGTCGTCATCAGGATTAAGCTCACGACCACCGACATCCTCGACTGCGTAGCCACTTTTCGCCAAATACGCAAATACTTTTTCTTTCAATGCAAAGCCGCGATGATCTGAACCAAGATAAATCTTCATGGGTTTAGTATAAGCGGTTTGGGCGATATTTGCAACCAATCAAGTCCTTGGAAGCTCAACTCATCACGTCGAGCCGCAGCCGGCCAACACCTTGCCCATCGCCTCTTTTTCTGCATTTGTTACCCACAGACGATATTTACGCTTGATCGCTACCTGCCGTTCAATGTACTGGCAGCGAAACGGTTTATTGGGAGGTAGCCAGGTCGCGGCATCACCATCGCCTTTGGCCTGGTTGGCCGGACCGTCAGCAGCCAACAAATTCAGCGGGTCGTTCGCTAATTTTTCTCGCTCCTCACGTGGTAGTTGCTGTGCACCTTTCTGCCACGCATCACTTAACACCACCACGTGGTCGATTTGTACTTTCGACGAGGTCTCTGGACCGCGCTGAAACTTGATCGTCCGGCCGGTATACGGGTCACGTAGTGTCCCGGCCAACACGCGACATTTATCATCAATTTTTGTTTCCGTTAGATCCCGCGCCAAAATTACTTCACGCACTGAGCAGCCGGTAATTTTACCCCAGCCATCACTAAATTGTTTGCGGCTGTAGCCCGTTTTGGGTGCGCGACCTTTAGCCTCTAGTTTTGCCAACTCCGCCTGGGCGTTTGAATCACCAAACAATTTCCGCTGCATGGACGGCGAAGTCGGTGCAATCCGCGGCTGCTGCAGCTGCACCGCCCACACTACTGCACCCGCTACCGCCATGACGAGCAACACCATTATCTGCCGCCGTCTAATTTTCCTCGTTGTCATATCTATATTATAATGAAAGTATGAAAACAGTTCCACGCTTACTTGACAGCTTTATACCAAATCATTACACACTAACTCTCAATCTGACGCACGCCGAAGAAAAATCGTTTTCTGGCACGGTGGTTATTTCTGGCGAGTCAACCGGTGGGTCAGTTTCGCTGCACGCCAAAGATTTAACCATTCATGCGGCGTTGATTGACAATCAGCCAGCTGAATTTTCTCATGGCGAATTTGATGAACTGCGCTTATCGCAATCAGATTTAGCCGCCGGTAAGCATACCATCTCCATTGATTTTTATGGCACCATCACCGATTCCATGCACGGATTATACCCTTGCTATTTCACACACGACGGCATGAAAAAGCAATTGTTTGCCACACAATTTGAATCACACCATGCCCGCGAAGTTTTTCCGTGTGTTGATGAACCAGCCGCCAAGGCAACTTACGACGTCACGCTGAGAACCGCACCAGATTTGACCGTCCTTGGTAATATGCCTGTCACTGAATCATCTGAGAGAGACGGCGCGCTGACTACCACCTTTGCAACCACGCCGCGGATGAGTAGCTATCTACTCGCCTTTGTCGTCGGCGAACTCCACAAGAAAACCGCCCACACTGCCTCTGGCGTTGAAGTGAATGTTTGGGCCACGCCATCCCAGAGCGAGGACACGCTGGATTTTGCACTGGACATCGCCACTCGCTCAATTGATTTTTATGATGAATATTTTGGCGTGCCATATCCGCTGCCAAAGTCTGACCACGTGGCGCTGCCAGATTTCTCGTCGGGTGCCATGGAAAACTGGGGACTCATCACCTACCGCGAAAGTTGCTTGCTGGCTGACCCAAAATTAACACCGGAGTCGTCCAAGCGCTTCATCGCCACCGTCATCGCCCACGAACTCAGCCACCAATGGTTTGGTAATTTAGTGACCATGCAGTGGTGGAATGATCTGTGGCTGAACGAAAGCTTCGCTAATATGATGGAATACGTAGCGGTCGACGCACTACACCCCGAATGGCGAATGTGGGAGGATTTTGCGACGAGCGAAGTTACGGCGGCGCTGCGGCGCGACAGCCTGGACGGCGTGCAGCCAGTGCAAGCCGATGTTAATCATCCGGACGAAATCAGCACGTTGTTTGACCCAGCGATTGTTTACGCCAAAGGCGGACGGCTATTGGTGATGGTACGGCGGCTGATTGGCGAGGAGGCGTTTCGGGCTGGGCTGAAATCATATTTTGAAAAATTCGCTTACCAAAACACTGTTGGCAATGATTTGTGGCGGGAACTAGAAACTGCCAGCGGTCAGCCGATTGTTGAATTGATGAATGCCTGGATTTCTCAGCCGGGGTTGCCGATTGTGCAAGTCGAACAAGACAATTCGGCTGAGCAATCTACTGTCACGTTAAACCAGGAACGATTTTTCATCGGCGATCATCAGCCGTCCGACGCCTTGTGGCCGATTCCGCTGTTCGCCAATCAGCCGCTTAATGATATTCTGACCGAGCGCGAGAAAACATTTACGGTAAATGGCGATGTTCGGCTAAACTGCGGACTGAATGGACATTTCGTAACGCACTACGACTCAGCAACGCGAGACCGATTGATCGAAAAGGCGGCAGAATTACCGACGTTAGATAAAATTTGCTTGTTGCAAGACATGACGTTGTTGGCACGGGCTGGACGAGAAAGTTCGGCGGCACTGCTGCCGCTGGCACGCGTTTTTCAGTGCGAAACCAATGAAAAAGTTTTCAATAAAGCCGGGACAAATTTGGTGGAATTACGCAAATTCGTCGATGACAGTGAAGCAGGACGCGCTCGGCTAAAGCAGATTTCTGCTGAATTTGCCCGCGATACATTCATAGAACTTGGCTGGGATGAGCAGGACGGCGAGTCTGATGACGATCGCGAGCGGCGCACGGCAGCGCTAGGTTTGATGTTATACGGCGAGGACTCAGCAGCGCTCACGGAAGCCAAACGACGCTTTAATGAAACTAACCCAGATGATTTACCAGCTGAAATTCGCCCGCTTATTATCAATGCCAATGTCAGATACTTCGAGACGCCAGAAATGATTGACAAGCTTTTTACGATATACCAGAATACACCGTCAGCCGACTTGCAAGTTGATATCGCGCTAAGCTTGACCTCGACGAAGAATCCAGTGACTGCCGAGCGAATTTTAACGGCGATCAAGGATGCTGACATTATCCGCCCGCAAGATGCCAGCCGTTGGTTTATTTACCTCATCCGCACGCGAGAAAATCGGCAAATTGCCTGGAATTGGCTGAAAGAAAATTGGTCGTGGGTAAAAGATACCTTTGGCGGCGATAAAAGCTACGATAATTTTATCCACTACGCCGCCAGCGCTCTGTTGACCCGCGATGAGCTAAACGATTTTACCAAATTTACTAAGCCGCTGCGAGCCGAACCAGCCCTAACCCGTACTATCGACCTGGGCATCCGCGAGATTGCCGGCAGAGTAGCACTGATCGAACGGGATCAGGCGGCGGTTATTGACGCACTTAGTAAGTAATGTGAGTTATATGCTTCTACTATTGACTTATTTAGTATCAAGTTGTATAATCGCAGATAGACATTTAGCCACACCGAATGGAGTTGGCACGTGTTTGAGGTAATCAGTTAACTCAATTTTAGGAGATTTTATGAAAAATCACAATACTATTAGTAACCCAGGAAATATACTGCCTCAGGAGGGTAATTTTGTGCGGACCATAGGGGGCAAGGTCTTGGCTGTGATCTTAGCTGGCGCAGCTGCATGTGGAGTCGTAGGCTGCTCAGGGGAGAAAACCACCAAACACAAAACCGCCTCTGTGGCTTGCGGCCACGATTCATTAGCAGTACCGCAGATTGAGAGTGCTGAAACTTACGAATATAATATAACTGGAGGACCAAGGCTCGGAGTAGTTACTGTTGGTTGCCCCGGTGGCGGCAATATCATAGTTACCGGCATAAATGAACCAAACAGTAATCCTACGCCAAGAGGCGAGCTATTTCCGCATACTCTTGAGATAACTGCCCTTTGCTCACGAGGCGATACAGGCTTCAAAACACGCGTTGTCGACACGCCGGCCGGCAACAATATGTTTGAAGCCACTATACGAGACTGCTCCATCGAAAGTGCAGTAATCAACCGAGACCCTAGTTAACGACACATTGCCAAATTATTATAACCTACACTACTAGGCATTCAATGTTGTAATCCCTATCAACAGCTATGGCTAGCATCCGCATATCGCACCCCTCATACTGCGGATGCTTCGCTACGAATAATTCCGCCGCAAAACGCATTTGTCGCTGTTTTTTGGCAGTAATCGCCGCCAGCCCATCGCCAAAGTCATCATTCTTACGGTATTTGACCTCGGCGAAGTACAGCACATCGTCTTTCATGCTAATAATATCAATTTCGCAGTACCGCGTCCGCCAGTTGCGGACGATGATCTCATGCCCGTCCACCACTAGCTGATCCGCTGCTGCTTGCTCGCCTGCATTACCAATGTCGCAAGTAGTGAATAGGCGAGCAACGGGTTCGCTATCTCCTCCGACAGAGGCTGTGAAACGTTTGCGAGGAGCGGACGTTTCAGCCGAACGCTCACGAGCCATCTCCGGTGGAGATGCGAGTGAAGAGTGTACTCTGGAGGAGAATGGTAGCGAACCAGCCTCCACATACTTCTGTAGCGGCGCAAAACTCAGTCGATGCAGTGGCGTCACGCCCAACCGCTCAACTGCCATACGGTGCTTCGCCACGCCATAGCCAGCATTTGACGCGAAGCCATACCCTGGATAGACCGCATCTTGCTCGGCCATAAACTGGTCGCGCGCCACTTTGGCGATGATCGACGCCGCCGACACACTAGGAACCAAACCATCAGCCTTGGCCATCACCGTCACGTATCGCTCCAGCGCTGTATCCGCCAGAAAATTAACCGTCCCGTCAATGATAATTTCATCAAATGCCAAATTATTCTCTTTACATCGCGACTGAATTTGCTTGACCGCTCGCCGCGTTGCCAGTCGCAGCGCCTGACTCATGCTAACCTCATCCAATTCCCCAGCACTCACCCAGCCCAGCGCCCACGCAGCCGCCTGCTTACGAATCACCTCATCCAAAGCCTCGCGGCGTTTTTTAGTCAACTTTTTACTATCATCCAAACCCTCAATCTCGACACCACCCAAAATCACCGCGCCCACCACCAGCGGCCCCGCCCACGGCCCACGTCCGACTTCATCAATGCCGAGGATCATGCGCGCGCTGACCCTTTTTCACATCCTTTTTTACGCCCGAACGTATGAACACCCAGCCGATCCACACTGCCGCTGCACCCAGCGTATTTGCCAAAATATCCCAATTGGTATCGTCCAACGTGATGTGTGCCAAACCAACCTTGACCATAAATAATTCCGCTAGCTCATTAATGCAGCCCAGCGCCGACACCAGTGCAAACACCGAAAACACCATCACCAACCAGTGTGCCCGCCAGCGCGTCGCCAGCACTAAATATATCCACAACAATCCTGTAAACAGTCCACCGCCCACGAAATGCGTGGTAAAGCTGGTGTCTCGCCCCTCAATCAGCGGCGACGGCAAATACCACGAGATGAAAAACAATACGCACGCTAGATATAACAACCAACGATACTTCTTTTCGTCAGTGAAACCATGATAGCGCAATACATACGGCACTATAAATGCCAGTATCACCGGAACAAACACGGAAATATAGTGAAAGATCGACATACTGGCATTATACCACGAGAAAACCGCCCCCAGAGAGGGCGGCCCTGTATGCTTCAAAACTTACGCTTCTTTGTGACGAGCTGCTACTTCGGCAGCCTTGGCGTCAAGCTCCGCCTGAGCAGCATCTTTTTCGGCTTGCTTGGCAGCGGCAGCTTGTGCGGCTTCTTCTTTCAGGCGTTCTGCCTCGGCCTCAGCTTTAGCATCGTGGACATCATTGACAGCAGCGCGATCAAAGTTTTTTGCAGTCAGACGAGCTGACTTGCCAGAGCGCTTACGCAAGAAGCTGAGGAACTTGCGGCGAACCTTGGTGCGGCGGACGATTTCCACCTTTTCAATCAGCGGGCTGTGCAGCAAGAACGATTTTTCCACGCCAACACCCGACGCAATTTTACGAACCGTGATGCGCGAGGTGTGTGACTGCTTGTTGTCGGTGCGAATAACCACACCTTCAAACATCTGAATACGCTCTTTGTTACCTTCCTTAATTTTCTGGTACACACGCACGGTGTCACCACTGCGGACATCGACAACTGCTTGTTTTTTCTGTGCTTGATTGACTTTGTTGATTAGATCAAAACTCATACTGTTTTCCTCTGTTTCGGGATCTTAACAGCTGGCCATATAGTTGTATCCCTATAGCTCCACACTGAAAGACTCGATATTTAATATCACCGATACAATCAGTTACCAATTTTAGCACAATTACCCAAAGATGACAACTCCTGAAAACTTCACTAAACTGCGCTATAATTGATCGCATGGATTACAATATATTAGCACTCGAATTACACAAGAAATATAAGGGTAAAATTACCACCAGTTTACGCGACCAGGAGGAGTTGGATCGCGATAAATTAAGCGCCTATTACAGCCCGGGCGTGGGTGCGGTCAGCCAAGCGATTGCCGAAAATCCAGCAGACCTGCCAAAGTATACCTGGACGAACAATTTGGTCGGTGTGATTTCTGACGGTTCAGCGATTTTAGGATTAGGCGACTTGGGACCAAAAGCCGCCATGCCGGTGATGGAGGGCAAGGCGCTACTGTTCAAGCATTTCGCCAATGTCGACGCCGTGCCGGTTGTCTTGGACGTTCACCAGCCAGAAGAAATTATTGCTGTGATCAAGGCAATCGCACCGAGCTTTGGGGCAATTAACCTCGAAGACATCGCCGCACCAAAATGTTTTGAGATTGAAGAGCGCCTGAAAGCTGAGCTGGACATTCCCGTATTTCACGACGACCAGCACGGTACCGCGGTCGTGGTGTTAGCAGGACTAATCAATGCCGCGAAATTAACCGGACGAAACCTGGCAGACTGTAAATTTGTGGTCATTGGCGCTGGTGCAGCTGGCACGGCCATCATCAAGCTACTACATCTATACGGCACAAGGAACATCGTGGCGGTAGATAGCCGCGGCATTGTTGGCTCGTCTCGCACGGATTTGAATGCTGAAAAAACTGCGCTATTAGAATACGTCGACGCTTCGCAAGCTGGCTCAATTGAAGACGCCATCACCGATGCTGACGTGTTCATTGGTGTGTCGCGCGCTGGGCTACTTACGCCTGAATTGGTACAAAAAATGGCCGACAATCCAATCATCTTTGCCCTAGCCAATCCAGTTCCAGAAATCATGCCAGACGTCGCTCGAGAGGCGGGTGTAGCAGTCATCGCCACTGGCCGCAGCGATTTTCCAAACCAGATCAATAATTCCTTGGCCTTCCCAGGCATCTTCCGCGGCGCCCTGGATCATGGTGTGAAAAAAATCACCGACCAGCATAAACTGGCGGCCGCCGAAGCGCTAGCTGGACTAGTCGAAAACCCAACTGCTGAGGAAGTCATTCCTTCGCCGTTTGACGAGCGAGTAGCGCCAACCGTCGCTCGTGTTATCACATAACCCTATTCGCCACATGCTAACGATCACAATAGAAGCTGTCGGAGAGCTGGCTTTAGCGTGGCTTTCTGATATCCACTAGATAACTCGATTGACTTCCTCAAGTGTCGTCTCGCCGCGCAAAGCCGCCAGCACGCCCGCCTGCAATAATGTCACCATACCATGTTTCTTGGCTGCAGCCTCAATTGCTTCAGTGTGAACGTCGGCGATATCACCTCGCAGGAATTTCTGAATTTCCTCAGTCACCACCAGCTGTTCCATCACCGGGATACGCCCCTTGTAACCAAACGGCACCTCATCGGTCGCCACGGGTCGCCACAGCTTGAACGTATCAAGATCAGGACAATCAACATGTGGTGGCAGATCCTGCATAACCTCTTTTACCCAATTGCGTGTTGCCTCATCTGGTTCATATTCTTCCTTGCTCTCATCATGTAGCCGTCGCACCAGCCGCTGAGCTATCAATAGCCGCACCGCTGAACTAAAAATTGGATTCTGCCCAATCATATCAATAATTCGACTAAATGCCGCTGACGTCGAGTTAGCATGAAAGCTTGACAGCACCAGATGCCCGGTAATCGACGCCTGAATTGCTGTCTTGGCAGTTTCCTGATCACGAATCTCACCAACCATCACCACGTCTGGGTCAAGACGTAACACGCTACGCAACCCATCATCAAACCGCTGGCCAGCCGTCGTATCAATCGGGATCTGCGTAATGCCAGGAATGGTATTTTCTACTGGGTCTTCCAGTGTAATCACTTTACGATCCGGTGTATTGAGCGCATTGAGAATGCTGTACAAAGTCGTTGACTTACCCGAACCGGTTGGCCCAACTAACAGCACCAGGCCACGCGGATGAGAAATAATCTCATCAATTTGCGCCCGTTCAGCCGCACCGATACTGAGCAAGTCTAGGTTCAGCATCGAGGTGTCAAAATTAAATAAGCGCAGCACTACGTCTTGACCATACATGGTTGGCACCGCTTCGACACGGAGGTTAAGGAGGTGTGATACCCCGTCACGATGGATTTCTTGCTGCATGTGCCCCGACTGCGGCTCATTGGACGCCGTCGAAATATTTGCTCGCGAAGCCAGTGCCGCCATGATAACTCGATAACGATCACGGCCCAGCTCCGCCACCGAGTGCAGCGCGCCATCAACGCGCATCCGCACCCGAATGGTGTCGCGCTGATTCTCAATATGAATATCCGATGCATTCAGCCGATCCGCCTGATCGATCAAATAGTTAAACACGTCGTTTGTACCGACGGTCGCCAATGTCTGGCTGACCTGCTGGAGGGTGTCACTATCGCCCTCTTTGGCGATTTCGATATTATCATAAATCACTTTTTTCGGCGGATCAAATCGCAGCATTAAGGCCCGAAAGCCCGAGGCCGATATCAGGAAGAACTTAGCAATAATACCCTGCTCGCGGTAGTTATTAGTCATCGTCGCTACTAATGATTGTGGTGTCTGTGACGTAATGCCAAATCGATATGACTGCTCGTCAGGGTTTATCGCCAGTGGCACAATGTGTCCGTTATACATCTCTTCAATCGTCAAAATATCACGAATCAGCGGAATTGTTTGTTCAAACTCGCGAGCATCCAGATATTGTAGGCCTAAAATCGCCGCTCGTTTCCGGGTTGCGTCTTCATCTTGATCGCGACGTTGTTGTTGAATTCGATCTTCATCCATCAATTTTATTATAGCAAAAAGCTTATCCTTGGGCGAGTGCTATAATGATATCATGCCAGAAATTACCCTTCTCATGCACAATATTCGCTCGACGTACAATGTCGGTGCAATTATGAGAACAGCCGAAGGCTTTGGCGTCAGGCAAATTATCTTTAGCGGCTATACGCCGTACCCCGATTTACGATTGGCCAACCCCCGGTCTATCGACCCAAGGCTGCCGCACATTACCGAAAGGTTGACCGCCCAGATTCACAAGACTGCATTAGGCGCAGAAACAATGCTGCCTTTTAGCTACGTAGCCGATATTCGTCAGTGGTTGGCGGAGAATGCCAACAGGGAACGTTTACCTGTGATTGCCCTGGAGCAATCAGCGTCGAGTACAGAGCTCAATACGTTTCGGCCACCAGCCCGCTTTGCCCTGCTCCTCGGCGAGGAGGTCCATGGCATTGAGCCGGACATTCTAGCGCGGTGCGATCACATCGTCGAAATCCCCATGCGGGGTGCCAAGGAGTCATTTAATGTCTCAGTCGCGGCCGGTATCGCACTCTACGGCCTCTGTTTTTCCTAAATATAACCCCGGGCTAGATCATAATCCCTACGGGCGTAAATGATGTCACAATTGCCATTAAAATCAGCGTCACGTACCAAATCTTGCGATTAAATTGATACTTCTCAACCGACACAACTAAAAGCAGCCCGACAATCAGTCCAACCGGCAACGCCTGGATTACTACCACGCCCAGCTCAATCGGCTGCTTCAGTCGCAACCACAATGCCGCCAGCACGACACATACCACCAACTTTACGAAAAAGGTGCTGTCATTTTCATACAGCCGCTCCCGACCTTTGCGGTTGGTGATGCTACTTGCCTTTGAGCGATTACAAGCGTACGTTCGCGATTTTTGTTTTGCCATAAGCTTTTTTATCATATCATACCATGCATACCATAGCAAAGCGGCCCCGCATGAAAGCGAGGCTGCCCTAAGTTTAGGTTATGAGAAATAAATTACCACATGTTTGTCAGATGGACCGACTTAAATCCATTCCAACCGTGACCAACTTCTGCTGAACCACTACTAAACGGCCAATTCATATTGCCGCTATTTGTATATTGCAGCAACCGTCCGTCTTTCGTCCGACCGACAATATCCGCCAGGCCATCAGTATTCATATCACCGAGCATAATGGTATCAAACCCGTTCCAGCCATGACCGATTTGACGACCGCTCTCGAACATTGTCGTCTTGTTGTCGCGTCCACGATTGAGATATGCCCACATCGTACCGTCCTGGCGTACTGCGACGATATCATCATAACCATCACCATTCAAATCACCAGCAACGATCGATCGAGCATTATTCCAACCGTGACCGATTTGACGGGCTTCATCTGACACGAAATCATACGTCCCTTCAAGCTTCTTGTAGCGCAGATAGACCTTGCCTGCCATCAAGTTACCGTTAGCGTCGACATAAACATGTGAGACCGGGCTATCCTTACCGTTCAATTTAGCAAATACCGCGCCACCATGATAGTCGATGTCGCTCGCAACCGGCTTGTCGGCAAATGGCGTCGTTGCTGAGCCATTGTTACGGAATACTTGAGCCTTTTGATTCTTTGAATAGGCAACGATATCCGGACGACCATCACCATCCATGTCAGCAAATGTAATGTTTGTGTATTTATTAAAGCCGTGCCCGATCTTTGTCGAACCGCCACTAAATGGCCAACCCGGGATAGCATTGTTCTGATACAGCCACAGCGAGCCATCTTTGCTCAAGCCAACTGCGTCGCTGAAGACAACACCCTCGGTAGCATTCGCAACTGGTGCGCCACTCAGCACCAAGCCAAACACCGTCGCCGACAGCCCAAGCACCGTTACCGTTTTCTTTAGTATTCCCATACGTCCCTCCACCGTCATAGACGGTATTTATTTAGTACACTCCTACCGTACTACGTTTTCTAAATAAAAGCAATCCCGCTTGTGATTATCAGGCGGGATCGTGGTAAATTCTACTGATAGGACTAGGCCAATTACATCCGAATCTCAGCGTCAACACCAGCCGGTAAGCTCAGATTCTGCAGGCTATCAATCGTTTTTGGCGTAGCATTGGTAATGTCAATGAGGCGCTTATGAGTACGCATCTCGTAGCTCTCACCACCCATTTTATAGACGTGCGGGCTTTTTACCACCGTGTAGGTACTGCGGCGAGTCGGCAGCGGCACAGGGCCGGCCACGCTCGCGCCGGTGCGAATTGCCGTATCGATAATTTGTTTTGCTGACTGGTCGATGACTTTATGGTCGTACGCTTTTAGACGGATACGAATCTTGATACCAGTGTCTTGAGCCATAGCTCCTCCTTTATGTGCGACTCCGTAACCTCTGCTCACGTCCGTGCCTCACGGATGGCCGAGTTCTCGGAGTAAATTAATACTGTTTGGCGATTATATCACAATACCTGAAGTATGGCTAGTCAAGAACTACCGGATTTGCTGCCACCCACTGACGCCACTGCGCGACATCTTCAATCGGCGGTCGATAACCCATAGCTTCACCCAACCGGCTCGCCGCCAAAATACAGGCTGCAATATAGTCGGCACTAGCTTCGTGGTCAGACCGGACATATTCTTGGTATTGCTCACTAGTATAGTCCACCGGCAGAGGTACGATGGTATTATCTATCTCACCAAAAACCTGCATTATCTTTTCGTCAAGCTGGATTACGTGCCCTAACTCATGACAAAACGCTATCAACCCGACGATTTGACGACCTATTTCTGCATCCTCAAGTCGCTCACGCGGCACACCCAGTCGAGACGACATCCGTGCTATAAGATTCGGACTAGACAGCGTCTCCCTCGTGCCGATGACAATCATTGGAATTTTCTCACCATTCCGTGTTTCACCCTCACCACCCCTGAAGTCACCACTGTTCTCATCAATAACAATTTGCATCTCCTCTAGTGTCCGAGCCGGAAACAAATTCAAGGCGGTCTCGTAAATATCACCTGCTAGCGGATTGATATACTCACCAAGTGTTTTGACTCTTAATTTTTGCTCTTTTTTGTGCGACAACTCTTCCATAGCAATCTAACTGTAACATATAATATTTATTCCGTCAAGCATCACTCTAAGCTACGAATTGCCTCCGTTACCACCTCGGCTGAATGACGTAGTGCCGCCTGCTCGCGCTCATTAAGCGGATACCCTGTCAAGATCTTCACGCCATCTGCACAAATCGTTGACGGTAGGCCAAGCACTACATCGTGCAGTCCATACTCGCCCTCAGCCAGTGAGCAGACTGGATAGACCGAGCGTGATGACGAGCGTAGTGCCGAGACAATCTTGGAGATAACGAAACCAATTGCATAATATGTCGACCGCTTGGTCTCGATCACCCGGTACGCCCGCTGACGAATTTTCTCTTCAATGCCGTCGACCATCGCTGGCTTAAATCCCGGATAGTCAGCGAGCGGCACCTCACCGACTTGCGCCGATTCGATTGTCGCAAATGATGAATCGCCGTGCTCCCCTAAAATGTACGCGTCAACCTCCCGACTATGCACATCTAGCTCGTCTGCAATATATGATTTGAGCCGTGAGGTATCGAGTGCCGTCCCCGTGCCAAACACCCGACTCTTTGGCAAGCCCGATTCTTTCAGCGCCACATACGTTAGTGCATCAACCGGATTTGATACCACAATGATATACGGGCGAGCACCATTTTTTATAATATTTCTCACTGTCCCACGCATAATCTCAGCATTCACGCCGAGCAGCTCCAGTCGCGTCTGCCCCGGCTGCTGCGGTGCACCAGCGGTGATAACCACGATATCATCAGTCTTGATGTCATCATAACTACCAGGCCGCACCACAACACACCGATCAATTCCCATTCCATCAGTGATATCCGCCGCTTGACCCCACGCCAGATCGGGGTTACGGTCAATCAGCACGATTTCCTCAACCACACTCCGTAGTGCGCAGGCGTATGCCGCTGTCGCACCGACCATACCGCCCGCACCGACGACCACCAACTTCTGTTTATTCATGTCTGTCTCCTGATTTTTATTGCAATAACCCCTCTACTGTAACGCTATCTCGTTAACTTGTCAAACTGTTCATGATAGTCCATTGACAATGTAGCCCATCAAAAATCCCCCAGTTTCCCAGGGGATTTTTATGCTTAGGTTATGAAGATTATTTGTTAATCTTTGTTACCACACCAGCACCAACGGTACGGCCACCCTCGCGGATAGCAAAGTTCAAACCTTGCTCCATAGCGATTGGGGCGAGCAATTTAACCTTGAAGGTTACAGTGTCGCCTGGCATGACCATTTCTTTGTCAGCTGGCAATTCAACTTCACCGGTCACGTCAGTGGTACGGAAGTAGAACTGTGGCTTGTAACCCTTGGAGAATGGAGTGTGGCGACCGCCTTCTTCCTTCTTCAAGATATACACTTCAGCCTCAAACTCGGTGTGCGGCGTAATGGTGCCCGGCCTTGCCAAGACCTGGCCACGCTCAATGTCAGTCCGCTCAATACCGCGTAGCAAGACACCAGCGTTGTCGCCTGCTTGACCCTGATCCAGAGACTTCTTAAATGCCTCAATACCGGTCACCACAGACTTCTGGGTTGGGCGGATACCAACGATTTCAACCTCGTCGTTCAGCTTAACAACACCCTGCTCAATACGACCGGTTGCCACAGTACCGCGACCCTTGATTGAGAAGACGTCCTCAATTGGCATAATGAATGGCTTGTCCATGTCGCGTGGTGGCTCTGGGATATAGCTATCCATAGCATCAACCAGCTCCATGATGGCGTCTTCGTATTTCTCGTCGCCTTCCAGCGCCTTGAGAGCTGAACCCTTGATGATCGGTGCATCTTTGTCAAAGCCATTCTTCTCGAGAAGTTCACGAACCTCTTCCTCGATTAGCTCGACCATATCTGCGTCAGCCATGTCCATCTTGTTGAGGAAGACAACGATCTTTGGCACGCCAACCTGCTTCGCCAGCAGCACGTGCTCGCGGGTTTGTGGCATCGGGCCGTCGGTTGCCGCAATCACGAGGATCGCGCCGTCAACCTGGGCAGCACCAGTGATCATGTTCTTGACGTAGTCAGCGTGGCCTGGCATGTCAACGTGTGCGTAGTGACGGTTCGGTGACTCGTATTCTTGGTGCGAGCTGGCGATGGTAATACCGCGCTGGCGCTCTTCTGGTGCGTTGTCGATCTGGTCGTACGCAATTGGTTTGTTAACTGCGCTTGGGAGGCGCTTTGCGAGCACTGCCGTAATTGCGGCGGTCAGTGTCGTCTTGCCGTGGTCAACGTGGCCCATTGTACCCACGTTAACGTGCGGCTTGCTTCGGTCAAATGCATCTGCCATTTGTAGAAGTTCTCCTTTTTTAATAATATTTTCACGCGATAAGCCCCCGAAAAAGGCTCCACGGCGTATGGGCTAATTATAACTGGTTTGCAAACTGTTGTAAATAGGGTTTATACTATGAGCATGAGTATCTTTTCTAAGAAAGTAACACCCGAAGCAGCTCGCGCCGGTGTGTACCCAAAACGATTATCGTATGACGAGCGTCAGGAGCTAAATGCCGAGTATGATCGTCGTCATCAAACCAGTCTACCGAAGCTACCCTCTTTAAGTATCGCCTTCCTTCTAACCATAGCGCTCGCAGCAACCTGGATGTTCATCAAGCTCACCACCTTATTTATCAAGGCCAGCGGACAGTCTGCCGTCTTCCTATTATTCTTTCTATTTATCTTCATCGCGATCTGCTACGGTGTCACATTTTTCTACGTCAAGCGCACCCTTGATAGGCTCAGCGTTAGTGGCACAAAATTTGTTATCGTTTACGTCGCACTCATTAGTGTCGTACTCGGGTGCTGCCACCAACTCGGTGTCGCTCCCTTTCACACACTTCTGTCACTGCCGCTCCCAACTTTGTTGGTCGCTACTGGTGGACACTATGTCGCGACGAGTATACTCGCCAAATGCTGCGTCCATTTTGAGTGGTAATATCGATGATTGTATTATATACAACATTTTCTTACAGGGGTATATTGTTGTAATTATTACTTTTTGTTCATTATTTTTCTGAGATGTCGTATACTGAAGAATGTGTATCAGTTAATGCTAAAGGAGAAATAATGTATGTGTGGAATTGTTGGCTATATTGGTGAACGCGAGGCGCAGAACATCCTCGTCGCCGAGCTCAAGCGGCTCGAGTACCGCGGCTATGACAGCGCCGGAATTGTCACCCTGTCGGGCTCTGTCACACCAACCCTGCTGCGCACCAAAGGCAAGGTGGCAGCGCTGGAAGAGCTCGTCGGACAACATAAGACGAGCGATACGGTCGGCATCGGACACACCCGCTGGGCAACGCATGGTGAACCAAGTAAACGCAACGCTCACCCACACCATGTTGGCGAGATTTATCTGGTACATAACGGTATCATTGAGAACTACCAAGACCTTAAAACGATGCTTTCTGGCCATGAGTACGAGTTTAAGAGCGATACCGATAGCGAGGTGTTGGCGACCCTGATTGACTATCTGCGGCGTGACTCACCGGATTTGCTGACAGCAGTCACCGGTGCATTGAAAATGGTGGTTGGAGCGTATGGCATTGCAGTGCTTGACACCACGAACCCCGAAGAAATTATCGTGGCTCGCCAAGGCAGCCCGCTGATCATTGGCGTCGGAGATGGCGAAACATATATCGCTAGTGACGCCTCGGCGCTGGTTGGCTACACCAATCAAGTGGTGTATCTACACGATGGTGAAATCGGCCGCTGCACTCGGCACGGACTAGAGTTACAAACAATCGAATCACGGAAGCTTGACGTTAAAATCGAAATGCTCGACATGGATATGCAGGCGATTCAGAAGCAGGGCTTTGACCATTTCCTCGCCAAAGAAATTTATGAACAGCCAACCAGCCTCGCTGCCACACTGGCCGGCCGCGTACTGCCTGAACAGAAATATGCGCGCCTCGGCGGTCTCAACATGAGCGATGATGAACTGCGCCACGTCAAACATGTCATCATCGTTGGCTGTGGCACTGCCTATTTTGCTGGTGTGCAAGCTAGCTACTTTATTGAGCAACTGACCGATGATGTGACTATCAGCGTCGAGATCGCCAGCGAGCTACGCTACCGCGCATTCAACGTGCCCGAGCACTCGGTCGCTATAATTGTTAGCCAGAGTGGTGAAACAGCCGACACCCTTGCCTGTCTGAATGAATTGAAGCGACGTGGCGTTAAATGCCTCGGCGTCGTCAATGCCGTCGGCAGCACAATCGCCCGAGCGGTTGATGGCGGCGTGTACTTACACGTTGGCGCCGAGATTAGTGTCGCCAGCACCAAGGCCTTTACCTCACAAGTCGCCGCTCTGACGATCTTTGGTATCATGCTCGCCAATGCCAAGGGCACCAACCCACAATTTATTGATGAATTTGTGCAAGAATTAGCGATACTGCCAAGCGAGATCCAAAAAGTCCTCGATAAACAAGGTGCCGAGATACCTTCCATCGCTAGGGCGTATGCTGATTACGATCACGCACTCTATATCGGTCGTGATACGCTGTATCCGATCGCTATGGAGGGTGCGCTAAAACTCAAGGAGGTGAGTTACATTCATGCCGAAGCGTATGCCGCTGGCGAGCTGAAGCATGGCCCGATTGCCCTGATCGATGATCGTTTCTTTGAAGTCTGCTACCTCCAAGACAACTGGCTGTACGAGAAGTCGCAGAGCAACTTGATCGAGATGAACACTCGCGGCGCTCATGCCATTGTTATCACCGATACGACGAAAAAGGTGCCAAGCGAAACCGTTATCCGCGTCTCAACCAAATTGACACACCTTACGCCGCTCTTGTTCAATGTTGTGTCGCAGCTCCTAGCCTATCACGTGGCTGTCAAGCGCGGTCATGATGTCGATCAGCCACGCAATCTGGCCAAGAGCGTGACGGTCGAATAATGCTCTTTGCACTAGCGACGATAGTAATTTGCTAAAAATGCCTCGCGAAATTCATAGAACGTTCCGTCCTCTAGGCTGGCGCGGATGTCATCAACCAATTTAACAATGAACCGTTCGTTATGGATCGACAGCAATGTGCCAGCCAGAGATTCGCGGGCGTGCAGCAAATGACAGAGATAGGCGGCGGTGTAATGGCGGCAGGTATAGCAATCGCAATCTTCCATAATTGGTTCAAACAGTTCGCGGTATTTCTGGCCGCGAACATTGACTCGCCCAAACGGCGTATAGGCCGCACCATTTCTAGCCACGCGCGTCGGACTGACGCAATCAAAGGTATCAATTCCCTGCTCAATCGCCGCAAAGATGTCGTCTGGCTCGGAAATCCCCAAAAGGTGGCGAGGTTTATTTTCAGGCAAGATCTGATTGACCCACTGAATCGTCTGCGCCATGGTTTCCTTTTCCAGTGCGCCGCCAATGCCGTAGCCGTCAAAATCCATCGCGCCTAAAAACGCAGCCGTTTGCTTGCGCAAATCTTCATAATTTGCGCCTTGCAGCACACCAAACAACGCTTGATATGGCTTGTCAGGACGAGCTTCACGCAGACGTTTAACTTCCGCCAAACTCCGCTCCGCCCACGCATGCGTCCGCGCCAATGCCTCCACCTGATAATCATATGGATCAATCAGCGAGGTCAGTTCGTCAAAGGCAAAGGTAATATCCGCACCAATGCCCGCCTGAATCTGCATGGATAATTCTGGCGTAAACTTATGGTACGAGCCGTCAAGGTGTGATTTGAACGTCACGCCATTTTCATCCACCCAGGCGTGCCGCGACGATTTTTTAGCGATGGCGATCTCCTCATCAACATCAGTACTCATGGCCAGAACTTTCTTAAAGCCCGAGCCTAGACTCAGCACCTGAAAGCCACCGCTATCAGTGAATGTCGGCCCCGACCAATTCATAAACTTGCCCAAATAACCAGCCTTTTCAATCAGCTGATGTCCTGGCTGCAAATACAGATGATAGGCGTTTGCTAGCACCGCTTGCGCACCGACATCCGCCACCATCTCGGGCACCATCGCCTTGACGTTAGCCTTAGTGCCGACCACGATAAACGCCGGCGTTGTAATATCGCCGTGTGGCGTGTGAATAATACCAGTGCGCGCCAACGTGTTGCCAAGCTTAGAGGTGATCTCAAAAGAAAACGGTTTCATTTGATAGATTATATCAGTTTTTTCCGCTACACTATAAGCATGAGCAAAAAAACACTGGTTGAGCTTGATTCGTGGCTGGCGCCGCATGAACCCGTCATCAAGGCGCGCGAGGCTTATGTTTCGTCGACGCTGCGGAGGGTCTTGGACGGCAAATCGCCGGCGGATTTTGCGCTAGGATTCCGTCATTTTGGACTGCACCGCACTCAAGACGGTTGGATTTTTAGAGAATGGGCGCCAAACGCTACGCGCATAGTGATGGTTGGCGATTTCTCGGACTGGCAGGAGCGCGAGGAGTTTGCCCTGCAGCCGGTTGCACATGGTGAGTGGAGTGTTAATTTACTGAAAGACGCACTGCGCCACGGTCAGAAATATAAGCTGCGCATCTATTGGCTGGGTGGCGACGGCTGGCGCTTGCCGTCATACGCCACCTACGTCGTCCAGGATGATGATTCGGTGGATTTTTCGGCCGTCGTTTGGCGGCCTGATGAGCCATATCAGTGGCAGCATGACATTCCGCCTGCACCAAACGTGCCGCTGATTTACGAGGCGCATGTCGGCATGAGCAGCGAAGAGGAAAAGGTCGCCAGTTTCAACGAATTTACCGCGGGCGTCCTGCCGCGCATCAAACAAGCAGGGTACAACACCATCCAGCTGATGGCCATCGCCGAGCATCCATATTACGGCAGTTTTGGCTACCATGTCAGCAACTTTTTTGCGTTGTCATCGCGCTTTGGCACGCCCGATGATTTCAAACGGCTGGTTGACACAGCGCACGGGCTGGGACTACGCGTTATCATTGATATCGTTCATGCTCATGCCGCCAAAAATGAAGTCGAGGGCCTGGGCAATTTTGCGGGCAGCCCGACACAATATTTCAAAGCTCACGATCATCCAGCGTGGGACTCGCGGTTGTTTGATTATGGCAAGCCGGAAGTGTTGCACTTTTTAGCTAGCAATTGCCGCTGGTGGTTGGACGAGTACCACGTTGACGGCTTTCGGTTTGACGGTGTGACAAGTATGCTATATCACGACCATGGTTTGGGTAAAAGTTTCACGAGCCATGATGATTATTTTACTGGCGATGTTGATAAGGACGCACTGGTCTATCTCAGACTGGCAAATGACGTCATTCACGCCGTTCGCCCCGATGCCACAACCATTGCTGAGGAAATGAGCGGGCTACCCGGACTGGCGGCGCCAACTGAACACGACGGCCTAGGCTTTGATTATCGACTGGCGATGGGCGCGCCTGATCTCTGGATCAAGACACTGAAAGAAAAGCGCGATGAAGATTGGGACTTGGGCGAGCTGGCGCACACCCTAAGTTCACACCGCCCAGAGGAGAAAGTCATTACCTACGCCGAGAGTCATGACCAAGCCTTGGTTGGCGACAAGACACTGATTTTTCGGCTGATCGACAAAGCCATGTATTGGCACATGGACAAAGCCGACCCCGACCTGACGGTGGAGCGCGGCGTGGCGCTGCACAAGCTAATTCGACTGCTGACAGCCGGGCTGCACGGCGGCGGCTACCTTAACTTTATGGGTAATGAATTTGGGCATCCCGAGTGGATTGACTTTCCGCGCCAGGGCAATAATTGGTCGTTCAAGCATGCACGACGCCAGTGGAGTTTACGGGACAATGGTTTTCTCAAGTATCAATGGCTGGGCGAATTTGACGCGGCGCTGATGAAAATCGTCCAAGCGGTTGACGACCTGGGCATTCACTACCTCACCATTCGCCAGCACGACCATGTGGTTAGTTTCATGCGCGGCAATCTGCTGTTTATCATGAATTTTTCACCTGACCAGTCGTGGACGGATTATGGCGTGCCAGCGGCGGCTGGGTCATACCGAGTAGCGCTCAGTAGCGACGACCAGCAGTTTGGCGGGCAGGGCCGGGTTGATCCTAACGGCCGCTACTTTACGACGCCACATGGCAACGAGCATATTATACGTGTATATACACCGACACGAAGTGGCCTCGTGCTACAAAAAGATTGACCGCGAAGCTATGTTAGTATGAATACCCTACCATGATCTTGACTACTGTGCTAATTCTTTGACCATCTTAGACAGAATCGGAATGACATTCATTTCGAACCACGGATTGCGCGCCCGCCAGCGGAAGTTAAGCGGTGATGGATGGACAAGTGGAAAATAATGAGGCAGATACTCCACATAATGCGCGACTGTTTCGGTCAGGTTGCGCTTCGCCTGTTTGTTGAGATAGTATTGCTGAGCATGAGCACCAACTAAAATCGTCAGCCTCACATCCGGCATCTGTGCTAGCAGCCGTGGATGCCACTTTTTGGCAAACTCCGATCGCGGCGGTAAATCACCATGCGCAGCCTTACCTGGATAATAAAAATCCATTGGCATTAGAGCAAACAAATCAGGATCATAAAATTGTTCATCGGTAACCCCCAGCCACTGACGCAACGTGCAGCCACTGGCATCATTCCATGGCGTGCGTGTTTCCTGCGCTATTCGTCCCGGCGCCTGACCAACCAGCACGATACGTGAGCGGGGTGAAGCGGTATAGACTGGCGGCCAACCACGAGCGTGAAACGAAGCATTCATACTATCTTGATCGATTTCATCATATAGCAACGGCCTAGTCATCACATTAGTATATCACAATCATTCTATACTGTTCACGCTTCAGGCTACCCTTCGTCAATATTATGTGATATATTGTTCACATGGGTGTAAACTCGAAAAATATCATAGCTACCTTGACCTCGCTCGGCATCCCACCAGCCTCGGCAACGATCGTTCACTGCCTCCTCACCGATCCACCATATCACCACAGCCACACAAGTCTCCACGAGCAAACTGACTTTAGCAAAGCAGCCATTACTGGTGGGCTACGCTACCTAGAGACACTTGATATGATCTCCTACCGAACGGACTGTTCACGACGGCAGCATATCGCCCTTGCCATCAAGCCGCTCGTCACCTACACTCAACAACGTATGCTGCTGTTTGATAAACTGGCTGACGAATTACACGCAGCATCGGCCGAGCAAGTAGACAGCGAGTTTTCATCGGATATCGCCACGGTAGCTGAGCTGTGTAGCGCAATCAACGAAACAATTTGGCAGGCTATAACGACCTGGGAAGAGCAATATACCTCTACTCATCCATTGAAGTAAGATATTCTTCCAGGAAATCGCTCCACTCCGGTACATTCTTTTCTCGAAAATAGGCACGAAGAAAAGTAACCATAGTTTGCTGACGAACTAACGCTTCGTCTCGGCCCGGGTCGGTCATCATAATCTTTGGTAGCTTCAACAACTTTTCAAAGAAATAATTAATGAAGCTATCGCCATCATGCGTGCCACCGTTAGCGTTATATCGATGCGCATCAATGTTCACATCGGGCCAAATAGTTGGATCAAATATCCGACAACTACCGTGATTCACCGCATAAATAAGTGCCCGCTCGATACCGCATGCACCAATCGCATCACACATATCAGCGTCAGATACCAACTGACCAGCTAGACGCTCTGGCCGCACACCATGTAGATAACGACTATAGCCAATCCGAGCAATATTATGACGCACCGCATCCTGCAAATCAGCCGCAACACCAGCTTTTACCATAATTGACGTAGCATTATTGAGTTCATCCGCTTGCTTTTTGCCGACTAATTTATAATCATCAACGTCGTGCAGCCATGCCGTCAACAGCACTTCGTCCATCGAAGCCGCTTCTTTATGCTCATTCGCGAATCGCTCCGCTAGCCGTGCTACACGCTCAACGTGATCGTCGCTATGGCCTGACGTATCGCCGCCAAGCAGTCGGCAAACTTCCTGTCTTACTATCGTCATTGATTTGTTCATAGACTTTATTATACACCCCCATGCAAGTTATGGACGTAAATCTATTTATTAGCTACGAAATCCCAAGGTGCATAATGCATCATACACACTCGGAACAGCGTAACATGCAGCAGGATAACGTCAGACTGCTCGATTCATCTCGGTAGTTACATCATTCCTGAGTACTGTCAGCCGAGGCGCTGCGGATCGCCAACTCAGCCAGGTCGACCTCCTCTGTCCGCGGCCCACTTTTTTCTATCCTGTCTGTAAAAAAGATACCGTTCAGATGATCTGTCTCGTGCTGGACAACCCAGGCAAGCATACCGTCAAAGGTCTGTTCATGCGTCTTGCTTTGCTCATCTGTCCAGCGCAATGTAACCTCAGGGTAACGCGTGGTAAAGCCCATTGGTGTCGTTTCGGAATCACCCGTCACTCCACTCAGGCAGCCCTCTGGATTCGAGCTCTTCACAGGTTCACCGCTATATTTAACGATCTCGGGGTTAATTGCCACGAGCTGAAATGGCTCGGCTTCAATATCCTCAGGCGGCCGCACATCAATGACAAAGATTGAGAGATTGCTCCCAATTTGATTGGCAGCGATACCTACGCCTCCGGGACCCTGTGAGCGCAGCGTATCGAGCATATCTGTTATGGTCTGCTGTACATGATCGCTCCCTATGTCCTCATGTTCAACCGGTACGGCTTTTCGCGTTAATATTTTACGGCCATCTTCAGTAAAGAATTTTTTAATTTCGCGTTCCATGTTTTTATTATACCATATTTATGGGCAGTAAATAGTTAGGCTGCCGCAATATTGACGATTCTTCCATCAGTTGACAGCCAACCCGCCCCTGTTATACAATGAAATTTGTATTATTATCGTGAGTCTTGGTCGCCCGAGCCCACCATAGCGGGTCGTGGATGACCTATCTTTGTATCAAAATATAAATCTAAGGAGTTTTACCTTGCGACAACAACATGCAAAAACAACATTACAATTACTATGGCGAGCGTCACGTCCATACAAATGGCGACGCAATCTAGCGCTCATTACAGCTACCTTAACCTTAGCGGTAGGCACAATTGTCGGACCACTGATTATCGCACAGCTCCTGGATATGATTCAACATGGTCAGCTACAGACCGGCTCTGTGTGGACACTTGTGATTCTCTACGGCCTCAGCCAACTGTGGTCAGAGATTATTGGGTGGCGGATAGTACTGTATTTGATGTGGACACTCGAAACCGCTATGCAGCGCGATATCGCAAATAAGGTATTCGCCAAGCTAGCTGGCGAGACCATGTTTTTCCACTCCAACAAATTTGGCGGCTCGCTCGTCAGTCAAAACAGCAAGCTCAGTAGCTGTGTTGAACGATTTTGGGATGAGCTAGTATGGGCAGTGCTGCCGCTGGTTATCTCACTCACCGGATCAATTGTTATCCTGTCGATGTTACTCTGGCAATACGCGCTCTTTCTATTTATGTTCTCGATCATCTTTGGCATAGCCGTCTTCTTTGGATCGCGTCCGATGGCCAAATTAAGTAGGCGTGAGGCGGAGGCCAGCAACAAAGTAAGCGGCAACCTCGCTGACATGGTGTCAAATGTGCTTGCTGTCAAGTCATCCAGCGCTGAAAAAATCGAGCAGCAGCGATTTGACAAAACGAATCGTGCATGGCGCAGGGCTAGCCTGGCCACCATGCGAGGATTCCTCACTGTCAGCAGTATTTACTCAACAATAAACACCAGCATCCGAATCGGCGCTATCGTGTTCGCTATTTATGCAGCACAGCATAATATTGTTTCGGTTGCAGCGGTGTACTTAATCATCACCTACACTGGCAGTGTCGCCCGTGAGCTGTGGAATATGAATAGCATTATGCGAAATTATAACCGTATTATTGGTGACGCCCATGAGATGGTCGAGATATTACACACACCGACATCACTTGTTGATAGAAGTGATAAAAAGCTTCATGTTGATCGCGGTGTCATTGATTTTGATGCCGTGACCTTTACGCATGACGAGGGTAAAGGCGCAACCTTGTTCCACAATTTTTCACTGCATATTACGCCGGGCGAAAAGGTCGGGTTGGTTGGTTCTAGTGGTTCGGGCAAGACGACTCTGACGAAATTGCTGCTGAGATTTGCCGACATCGACTCGGGCACAATCATGATTGATGAGCAGAACATTGCCGAAGTCACACAGGCCAGCCTCCGTTCGCAGATCGCTTACGTGCCGCAGGAGCCACTGCTGTTTCACCGTTCGGTGCGTGAGAACATTGCCTACGGCAAGGCTAATGCCACCGACGCTGAGATTGAACAGGCAGCCAAAAAGGCGGGGGCTTATGATTTTATCATCAAGCTGCAGGATGGATTTGACACACTGGTCGGTGAACGCGGCGTAAAGTTATCGGGTGGACAGCGCCAGCGCATCGCTATCGCTCGAGCCATCGTGAAAGATGCGCCAATCTTAGTCCTCGACGAGGCGACCTCGGCGCTTGATTCTGAGTCAGAAGTTCTAATCCAAAAATCACTCAAGACACTGATGAAAAACCGTACCTCAATCGTCATTGCTCATCGACTTTCAACAATCGCCAAGCTTGATCGAATCATCGTGATGCATAATGGCAAGATAGTCGAGGATGGCTCACATGAGCAGCTCATTAAGCATGGCGGCCACTACGCAAAACTGTGGCAGCATCAATCTGGTGGCTTTATTGACGCCTAACCAGCACAGTCTCTAGGTAGTATGCTATAATGCATAATGATATGATGCACGCGTTTATTGATTTTATTGTTCATTTTGGTGTTGTCGCGATTTTGCTGGTTGTCTTTGCCGAATCGGGCCTACTCTTTGGCTTTATCTTTCCAGGCGACAGTCTACTGTTCACGGCTGGCTATATGGTTCAGCAGCATATTTTGCCAATTGATATTCATTTCTTTGCGCTCCTGCTCTCATTAATGGCTATTCTCGGCGACAGTGTCGGTTACGCATTTGGACATAAAGTTGGCCGTAAATTATTTGAACGCAAAAACTCTCGCTTCTTTAAGAAGAAATATCTCGTGCAAGCCGAAAAGTTTTACGAAAAGCATGGCTCACTTACTGTGGTGCTGGCACGGTTTGTACCGATTGTGCGTACGTTTGCGCCAATCGTGGCCGGCGCTAGCAAGATGCACTATCGGACTTTTATTATTTTTAATATTATCGGTGGTGTTATTTGGGCCACGCTTTTCACCTACCTTGGATTCTTTGCTGGCAAGGCGCTCACCGACGCTGGTGTTAATATAGAAGTCGCCGCACTGATTATCATCTTCTTGTCAGTGCTGCCAATGATCATTCACGCCCTCAAGCAGGAGCATACTCGCGCGGCGTTGCGCCAACAAGTATTAGTCCTGCTTGGCAAGACTCGCCGCAAAAAGCAATAAGCCTTCATGTATGAAGACTGCTCGTTAGTAGCTGTACGTCAAACTACAGCAAACTTTTCAGATACGTACCAGTAAATGATTCTGGCACGTTGGCGACTTCTTCTGGCATGCCGCTCGCCACCACTGTACCGCCGCCGAGACCACCCTCAGGCCCCATATCGATAATCCAGTCGGCTGATTTGATGACATCCAGATTGTGTTCAATAATGATCATACTGTTACCGCCATCGACCAGCTGCTGCAAAATGCCCAGCAGTCGCTTGACGTCGGCAGAATGTAGCCCAGTTGTCGGCTCATCCAGAATATACATCGTCTTGCCGGTTGAGCGTTTGGAGAGCTCCGTTGCCAGTTTGATACGCTGCGCCTCGCCGCCCGAAAAGGTAGTTGCTGGCTGACCGAGCTTAATATAACCAAGGCCGACTTCGACCAGTGTCTGTAATTTCCGAGCGATATTAGGCACGCTATCAAAGAACTTCGCCGCCTGCTCGACCGTCATGTCGAGTACATCAGCAATCGTCTTATTTTTATACTTAATCTCCAGTGCCTCACGATTGTAACGCTTACCGTGGCATTCGTCGCACTGGACGTAGACATCCGGCAAGAAATGCATTTCGATCTTTATCATGCCGTCGCCCTGACAATTTTCGCAGCGGCCACCCTTAACGTTAAAACTGAACCGCCCCGCCTTATAGCCGCGGACATTAGCCTCAGGGGTACTGGCAAACAGTTCGCGAATTGGCGTAAAAATACCAGTGTAGGTCGCTGGGTTAGAGCGCGGCGTGCGGCCAATTGGCGACTGGTCGATGACGATGGCTTTATCCAGCTGCTTGATACCCTCAATTTTATCGTGTGCCCCTGGCACATCGCTGGCCCGATTAAGCCGTGCCGCTAATTCTTTGGCGACAATATCATTGACTAGCGTCGACTTACCGCTACCTGAGACGCCCGACACCACTGTCATCAGGCCCAAGGGAAACGCCACGTCGATCTGCTTCAAATTGTTCTCGCGAGCCCCGCGG
>CAUUMU010000003.1:0-45301 GCA_963546435.1 uncultured Candidatus Saccharibacteria bacterium | reverse complement strand
GAAAAATCGCATTCGCTCGGTGGACTCGACCAAGCAAATCACCAAGGCGATGCAGCTGGTGGCCGCCAGTAAAATGCGCCGCGCCCAAGAGGCGGACAAGGCATCGGCTCCCTACACTATGGCAGCCGAGGAGCTGCTGAGCTACCTGGCCAGCCAAGGTGCGACGGATAATCACCCGCTGTTCAAGCGCCGCAAAATTACCAAACGCCTAATTATCGTCATTGCTAGCGACAAGGGTCTGGCTGGCGCGTACAATACCAACGTCTTGAAAAAATATCTGGAGCTGCTGAAGCGTGATGATGAGCGTGGCATTGAAAACTTAACCTTGACTATCGGCCGTCGGGCTTCGCAATTTGCCTCGCGCCTGAAGGATACGAAGATTATCGGTACGTACGAAGATTTGCCAGATCAGCCGTCGGGACTCACCTTTCATACTATTTTAAACACTGCCATTAGCATGTTTGAGAATGGCGAGGTTGACGCGGTGACGTTGGTATACACGCGGTTTGTCAATAGCATGGTGCAGACGGCGGAACTGTCGCGCTTGCTACCGGCGGGTACCAAGGCGCTGATCGACCCGAGCGAAGTGTCGAACACGATTTCTGACGCCAAGTACGAGCCAAGCATCCCAGAAGTGTTGGATGCGGTGGTCTATCGTCTGACGGGCGCGCGGCTGTTCCAGGCGCTACTGGATGCCCGCGCGAGCGAGCACTCCATGCGGATGATGGCCATGAAGAATGCGACTGACAACGCGTCTGATCTAGTAGATGATTTGACTCTGGCGATGAACAAGGCCCGTCAGGGCGCGATTACTCAAGAGTTAGCGGAAATTTCCGGCGGCGTGGAGGCGATGGAACAATGAGCGTGTATTTTGCTTGCTACGATGAAGATCAGCTCTCAGGAAAAGTATCCTTGCGCACTGAAGCTATCCAGCGAACTAAACGGGGTATTTTGGATAAAAATTTAATAATTGATAGGATCATTACTTCACCGCTTCTTGTTGCAAGGGCTGCCGCTAAGGAAATAGCTCAAACGGCTGGATCCGATGATGTACAAATTGGTGTTGATGAGCGATGGCTGGATTTTGATATCGACGCATTAATGTACTGGTTGAGAAATGGGTGGCACGGTAAATCCCCGAGACCAGAGCGTGAGCTCAGGCCGCTAGATAAGATATTAACAACTATCGCATCTGCTTATGAGGACGCAGTTCGTTTGCCTGGAGTTACTCTCATCATTAGCAATAGCGAGGTGTATAAATTTTTGCAAGCATATATACAGAGATTATCTATTGATGAAGTGGCATCGCTAAAAGGTATTAAGAATGGCGAGATAATCGAGATAGTAAAAGGAGGAATTGATGAGTAAAACACTAGGAAAAATTATTCAAATCGTTGGCGTGGTGGTCGATGTGGAGTTTCCGCGCGACGTTAAATTACCGGCAATTTATGATGCGTTGCATGTCAAGAATGGCAAAGAAACGCTGGTCTTGGAGGTAGCGCAGCACCTCGACGAGCACACCGTGCGAACGATTGCTCTGTCATCGACTGACGGCTTAGCTCGCGGTGCGGAAGTGGTGGCGACTGGTGCGCCAATTTCCGTGCCAGTGGGTGCTGAGACCCAGGGGCGTATGTTTAACGTGGTTGGTGAAGCGATTGACGAGAAGCCGCAGCCAAAGGGTAAAACCGCGCCGATTCACCGCCCTGCTCCAGAGCTTTCCGAGCAGTCAAACAAGACAGAGATTTTGGAAACTGGAATCAAGGTTGTTGACCTCATCGCGCCGCTGGCCAAAGGTGGTAAAGCTGGTCTGTTCGCCGGTGCTGGTGTCGGTAAAACCGTTTTGATCACCGAGCTGATCAACAACATCGCTAAGTTCCACTCTGGTAACTCGGTGTTTGCCGGTGTTGGTGAGCGTACTCGCGAAGGAAATGATTTGTACTATGAAATGGAAGAAGCCGGCGTGCTGGACAAGACCTCGTTGGTGTTTGGTCAGATGAACGAGCCACCTGGAGCACGTCTGCGCGTGGCGCTGTCGGGTCTAGCGATGGCTGAAGCCTTCCGTGATGAAGGTAAAGATGTGCTGCTGTTTATCGACAATATTTACCGCTACACTCAGGCTGGTGCCGAGGTGTCAGCACTGCTTGGTCGTTTGCCATCTGCTGTGGGTTATCAACCAAACTTGCAGCAAGAAATGGGTGCGTTGCAGGAGCGCATTACTTCGACCAAAAAGGGTTCGATCACCTCTGTTCAGGCGGTATATGTGCCAGCCGACGACTTGACCGACCCAGCGCCGGCGACCACCTTCGCCCACCTGGACGCGACCATCGTGATGAACCGTGCCTTGACGGAAATTGGTATCTACCCAGCTGTGGATGTGCTGGACTCCAGCTCTAACTCACTCGATCCAGAAATTGTCGGTGAGGAACATTACCGCGTGGCGCGCGAAGTCCAGCGAGTGCTGCAGCAGTACAAAGAATTGCAGGACATTATCGCCATCCTTGGTATGGAAGAATTGTCAGACGACCAGAAGCAAATCGTCGCCCGAGCTCGCCGTATCCAGCGCTTCCTGGCACAGCCATTCCACGTGGCTGAGAAGTTTACTGGCAACCCTGGCGTGTACGTCAAGTTAGAGGACACCATCCGCGACGCCGCTGACATCTTGGCCGGTAAATACGACGACAAGCCAGAAAGCTGGTTCTACATGGTGCAAGGAACTTTGAGCGACCAAGTAGCCCGTGATGCCGCCGAGCAATCCAAGCAAGCTGGCAGTAAAGATGAAGCCAAGGATAAGAACGCCAAAAAGCCAGCTGCCGCTGCCGACAAAAAATCAGCTACCGACAAAAAATCCGCCGCCAAGTCAAACGAGAAGAAAGCTAAATAGCCATGAAATTGTCATTAGTTACACTTGTTGGCACGAAGGTTGACGAAGAGGTTTATTCGCTGTCAATCCCAACCATTGACGGCGAAATATCCGTTTTCCCGAGTCATGAGCCGCTAGTGACGATTGCGCGGGACGGCGTCATTACTGTGCGCCGCCATAAAGAAGATTTGGATAGTCAATTAGAGTATTTCGCAATCTCCGGCGGCGTGGTGAAAATTGATTATTCATCGGTGCAAATTCTAGTGGATGAGGCGGATCATGGCGACGATATCATCGAGGCGGAGACTCAGGCGGCGCTGGAGCGCGCCATCAAAGCCCGCGACGAGGCTGGCGACCAAGTCGAACGCGAAAAAGCCAAACAGCTCATCGACCGGCACTTGGTGCGGCTCAAGGTTGCAGATTTGCATCGGCGTAAGCGACGACATTAGTAGATTGTCTACGGTGTCATTTTAGGCGCACGTTTGATTACGATGTGCCTTGCGGTCGGTTATGGGCACTCATTTTATCGATTATCCAGTATCTGGCGGACTTCGTCGGTGCTGGTGGTGTGCATCAACTGTTCGCGCAGTTCTTTGGCGCCGTCGAAGTCGCGGATGTAGATTTTGAAGAAGCGTTTCAGGGTTTCGTAGGGGCGACCGAGGGTTGGTTGGTAGTGGTCAAAGAGGTCGAGGTGGCAATGAAGCAGATGTATCAGCTCTGATTTAGTATTGCCGCTCCCGTCGTCGCCGTCTGCGACGGCACGTAGGTCGCTAAACGCGGGTCCTGCCAGTCGGTCCGCCCCTTCTTCTGAAAAATCAGAGATTTGTTCAGAAGTGGGTGCTGCCCCACCGATTATCACCCGCTTATCCTCGATCTCCGAAGACACTCCGTCTTTCCGAAAGCAAAACGGATCGCTAAAAATCCCCCGCCCGATCATCAGGCCGTTGATGCCGGGGTGCTGGCGGGCGAGCTCCTCGCCGTGGGCGCGGTCGCGGATGTCGCCGTTGATGGTTAGAAGCGTTTGCGGGGCGATTTCGTCGCGTAATTTGATGATGTCGTCGATGAGTTCGTAATGGGCTGGGACTTTGCTCATTTCTTTTTTGGTGCGGAGGTGGATGGTCAGATTAACAATATCTTGCTGTAACAATGTCGTTAGCCATTCTCGCCATTCGTCAACATACGTATAGCCTAACCTGGTTTTGACGCTGACTGGTAATCCAGCGGTTTTGGCGGCAGCAATGGCGGCGACCGCTACGTCGGGCTGGCGGATCAGTGCCGCTCCCCCGCTTTTGATGGCGGATTTGGCGGGACAGCCCATGTTGATGTCAATGCCGTCAAAGCCCAATTGAGCGCAGTGAGCGGCAAATTGTTCCATGTCGCCTGGCTCGCCGCCCCAGATTTGGGCGACTAGTGGATGCTCATCGTCGGTTTTGACCAGCCGCCCGGCGATGGCCTTGTCGCCAGCATGCACCCAGCCGGTGGCATTGGCGAACTCAGTGAAAAACACGTCGGGGGCGCCCGTCTGTTTCACGACATGGCGAAACACCACGTCAGTGACGGCTTCCATGGGCGCCAAGATGAAAAATGGCTGCGGTAGGTTGTCCCAACATGTCATGTTCACGTTGTCAGTCCTTTGCTAAACAATATACTTTCCGCGATAAATAGACGCAGTGCGTCCAGCTCGCCGCGAACCTGTGCTCGTTCCAGATAGGTATAGTACGCTCGCTTGCGCTCTTTGGTGACGAGGGGTGGCACCAACCCTAGTTGCAGGGCCTGGACAAAGAGCAAGAGTCGCCCGGTGCGACCGTTGCCATCGCTAAACGGATGGATTTTTTCAAATATTGCATGAGTACGGGCTAGCCATTCAATCGGCTCTGTTTTGGGCGGCTCGTTCATTTCATCAATACACTCGGACATTGCTTCAGTGATGCGCAGATGGTTTACTGTTGTGACGCGGCTACCCATGATGCGCACACCGTGCCGGCGGTAGAGTCCGGCGTCAGACACCAGCGTATTCATCAGTCGGACGTGCGTTTGCAAGATCAGCTCTTCGCTCCACGTAAAATGTGTCCCTTCTTTGTGTAAGGCATCCAGTAAAAAGTAGAGCGCAGTGCGGTGGTTACGGGCCTCTATCTGTTCGCGCGCTGTCTTGTTGGCGAGAACGCGATTATCATCGTTCAGCACCTCTGCGACGTCTGCTAGGGTCATTGTGCTACCCTCGATCGTGTTCGTGTGGTAGGTCAAGTGGAGCGTCAGGATGTCAAGTAGTTCTTGATTCGCCAGGAGTGTCCGGATCGTCATGCGGCTGGCCTGGGCGGCACGTTCAGTAGCGAGGCGCTTCGCCTCGTCGATGGTGTCCTGCCCGATCATCTCTTGATGTAATAGCTGAATATTCGCCAGGTTTTTGGCACGCGGCGACATGTGTTGGTGTACCCAGGCGTTGAGTGTACGCACCGGCACATCTAAGCGACGCGCCAGTTGTTCTTGGGTAAGGCCTGTCCGCATCAGAATTTCTTGGAGTAATTGCGCAGCATTCATGTCGTGATATTACCAAAACATCATGATGTTTGTCAAATAGCACGATGTTTTCTCGGAGTCTGATGGTATGGTGGTGAGGGTTTTTGGATATACAAGTGGCTACCCTTGCCCGACAATCACCGCCAAAAGGTGAAATCCCCGCGTCATCGTTGACGCGGGGTGGTGGACTCAAGCGGTTCTGCTCGGAGCGGCCCGGAGGGCTGCTGCCACGAGTGAAACTCGCGAGTCCGGGGATTTAGGGCCCCGCCGACCAGATGCATCCGGATACACCTGGTGGCGGGGTGGAGGCTATCTTATACAGATAGCCCCCTGGGGCTCTTCCCGGGGCCCTTCCGGGAAGAGCGAGGGGGCGAAAACAACGCTGTTTTCGTGATAGACCAGAGTGGAGGTTACTGGCCTATCATGCGTACTGTTTATAGCTCAACGCTGAGCACAGTACGCACCCCAGTGGATGTGGCGGGAGTCGAACCCGCGAGATATAATCTCTCTACCGAGGCACACCCTATGATCTGTTTTTCCGAGACTTGACGGATCTCGGCGGGGGGATCACCCCCGGAGGCTTTTAGTGCCTCCGCCGAGCGACTTAGCGTCGCTCAGGACAACTTGCGACATGGTTAGTCATGTCGCAACGGCTACACTTAGTAAACTTACCAAGTGCGCCGCGATGACTGTTCGGGCAACAGCCCCGACAGCCATCTTTCCTCGCTTTGCGAGCATCGATCACCGGCACCGTAACTCCTATCGGTGTCGGGAAGTTGCAGTGAGTGGACATCGCTTTCCACCAGACGCTACTCTGCGGATGCAGAGTGACAGGTGCCTGAGCGCACTCCCCACAACAACTCTTCAACGAAGAGTCAAGTACGTTTATATCATACAAGACTAAAAAAGTCAATAATCTCGGTGACCTAGCTTGGCACAACAGAGGTTCTGGCGGGAGTAAATCTGGGCGGAGGTATCATATCCCTACTCCCGCTATGCCCCGCGGAGGGATTATTGTTCCCCTGTCAACAAATCTTCCTCAAACTGCACCATCCCCTTATAATCCGCTGAATACCCAGAAATATCCGGCAGCTCCAGGGCGGTGATTTTCCGCCAGACGACGCCGATGAGCCGGGCGAATTCAGCTAATTCCTCCTCGGAGAACGTATCTTCCAAGCTGAGGATGTCGCCAGTTTTCATATCTGGCTCGACGAACTGCAGGCGGGCGCCGGTGAAGGTGAAATTGCCATAATCGCGTGATGATGTGACCAAGAGTTGATAGAACATCAGCTGCTGGCGGTATTTGTGGAGCTTGATTTTTTCGTAATCAGACGTGCCCTTCCAGGAGTGCGATGGCTTGCCGGTCTTGTAATCGGTCACGAATATGGTCTTATTATGCTTATCAATGTCGGCGACGTCTAGCTTGCCGGTCAGGCGTGCGCCGCCAACGACGACGCCTTGGTGAGCGAAATCGAGTTCCGCGAGCTCCGTGTCATGAAACTCGGACGATTTGGCGTCCAGAAACGCCGTCAGCGCCGCCGTGCCCTTGTCTAGATACAGCGCAAAATCGTCGGGCGGCAGGTGCTGGGCCTCGAGCGATGTGCGGAAATAGTGGAGGATGCGTTCGGTGGGCGGCAGGCGGTGGTCAGCGCGCAGCAGATTGTGCAGCTGCTGGAGACTGGCGTGAATGGCGGTGCCGTAGCTGGCGGCGGGGCTTTTGGCGGACGGAAAGCGCAGCAGATTATTCAACAAAAAGTTCTGCGGGCCGCCGCGCGAGACGTCGAGGAAATTATTGAGATGTGTAATGGAAAGCTTGTAGGTTTCGAGTGTCGGCGCCAGCACATCCTTGAGCTCCGCGGTAATCGGCGCGCTCAGCCGCGTGCTCCAGTCGGTTTGCGCCACGGTCAGTTGTGTCGCGGGCGTGTTGGCAGCGGGGATAATCGTTGGCGTGTGGTCGGTCAGAAAGCTGGCGATCATGGTGTCGCTGCCGGCATCGTTGGTCTGGGAATAGGTCATGGTCAAGGTGGTTTTGGCGCGGGTCATCGCCACGAAGAATAGCCGCAGCCGCTCGTCGTAACTGGCGCCGGCGGGCTGGAGCTGGAGGTTGGCGGGATAGCGAATCAGCCGCGAGCGCGAGCGGACTTTCTCGCCCCAGGCGCTGTCGATTGCCCCGATGACGAAAACGTGCGGGAATTCCAGACCCTTGGATTTGTGGGCGGTCATCAGGTTGATGGCGCCGCCGAGGGCGCTGGCCTGGGGGCGGATGTGCGTCAGGCGGGTTTTGGTCGAGCGGTGCAGGTCGATGAACTCTAAAAAGTCCGCCAGCGTCGGGATTTCGTCGGTGATGCGGTCGCGTAATTTTTGGCGCAGCGTGCGCAGGCTCTCGAGCGTGGTCAGGTAGGCGTCGGGGTTTTGTGCGAGGGCTTCGGGTGAGAAGTAGTGAGTGGCGAGAGAATTAAGCGAAGAGCCTTTGCTGGGACTCCGTACAGCGATTGTTGCTCGAATGTCCTCGTTGGTTGGTAGTAAAGAACTCTTGTCGGAGTAAGCACTGCTGGAATTGCTCTGATCGACTCCATACAGCGATTGCAGCCCGAGCGTCCTCTGACGCCCGGCGCGTAAAGAGGAGTCGATCGGAGTAATTCCAGCGTCTATCTCCAACCCCAACAGCCCATCCAACTGCTCCTCCAGCGGCAGATTTGGTACGTCCTTTGCCCGCTCCAGCAGCCACTCGCCAAATGGCTGAAAGGCGCTGTTCGCCAGCATACTCTCCAGCCACAGCTGCCGATGGTTATAAGCGTGGAGGCTTAATCGCCAGATATCCAGCGCTGAAAAGCCAAACGCCGGATGGGCGATGACCTCTGGTAGTAAGCTGTTGGCGGCGTCGAGGTTGTTTTGATGAATCGCCATGACCACCCGCGCCAGCTTATCCAGCGCCTGAATGATATCTTGCTCTAAAATATCGTCGTGGCGCTCATAATTGACAGCCAGATTCTGGCGGTATAGATATGGCAGCAGCTTGATCAGCTCCTTGTGATGGCGGGCAATAACGGTGATGTGCGCTGGGTTTTCGCCGCGTTTGATCAGCTCGGCAATTTGCTGTGCCACCCCTGCCCGCTCCTCGCTCACCGAGGTAAATTCCTGGATTTCAACTTGTGCGCCGCTACCAGACGCATGCGCGGTCAATTGTTTTGACAAGCCGTCAATGGTGTTTTCTAAGCGATCCATCCCTTGGGTGATCACTCCGCGCGCCGCCGTCAAGATGTCAGCCGCCGAGCGGTAATTATCCGCCAGCACGATGATTTTCGGATCGTGATAGTGCTGGCGGAAGCGCTGAATATTGCCAACATCGGCGCCCTGAAAACTGAAAATCGCCTGATCATCGTCGCCGACCGCCATGATGTTGGGATTGTCCTCATCGCCAGTCAGGTCAAACAGCAGCCGCAGCTGCGCCAGGTTGGTGTCCTGAAATTCGTCGACCATGATGAACTGAAATTGCTCCTGGAGGTTGGCGCGCAGTTCCGGGTGGGATTCGCAGGCTTGAATGACGGACAAAATCATGTCGTCGTAATCAAACAGCGAGCGCTCGGCCAGCACGTCGCCGTATGCTTCGTAGACGTCAATGGCGGCGGATAATTTCTCGCTGGCAGCGAAATCTTTGAGGACAAACTCGCCGGCAGCGTTTTTTTCGCACCATTTATTTTTCCAGGCGGTCAGCGGTTTGGTGGAGTTGGCGTCGATCGCCTCTTGGGCTGCGTGAGCGATGCTGAGCGCCAGAACTTGGGCGTACGGGGTGATGGAGGATGGCAAATTGGCAGAGCTTTGGGCGGTGATCGCAGCGTTATCTGGCGCTGAGTCGGCGGCATTTTCAGAAAGCTCCATAGCACCTCCCTTGCTAGTTTTCGCAGCATTTTCCTCGCCGATTCTCTCGGCAATCTTCTCTGCCAGCGACGCAAATAATTCGATGGTTTTTTTAGAAATTTTGGCAGCAAACACCTGCTGGATGTCAGCGGCAATGTCGGCGATCACTCGCTGATTATCCGCCGTAATCGCCCGCAGCTCCGCCGGCGTGAGGCCGCTCTGCTTGAACTCGGAAATGACTCGGACCAGTTCGCTGGTGTAGACGAATTCACCGTTGTTTTTAACGCTCAGCGGATTACGCCAATCAAGCCCCTCCAGTATCCCCGTCACGATTTGGTGCTGCGTCAGTTCATCCGCCGGCTGACTATCGGCGCCGTGAAAAAAATACTGCCGGTGCTGATTGATAATCTCCGTGCCGAAGCTGTGAAAGGTGTGAATGGCGATTTTATACGCATCCTCGCCGATGATCTGGCGGAGGCGCTGGCGCATGTTGGCAGCGCCGCTCTCGGTAAACGTGAGGCACAAAATACTATCCGGCAGCGTGTCGGTCTGGCGCAAAATCTGGGCGGTGCGCATGCTCAGCAGCTCGGTCTTGCCCGTGCCCGGCCCAGCGATCACCAGGAGCGAGCCGTGAATATAATCGACCGCCTGGCGCTGATTGGCGTTCAGCGTGGCGTAGCGCGTGTCAAAATCCATGAGTCAATTGTAGCACGCTGGCGGAGGCACTGGTAACAATGGTAAAATAGTAGGTATGCACGATGAACGGGCGCTCGCGGCGCTGATTGATGATCAGTTTGGACTGACGGTCAAAATCCAGTCGGTCGTGCTGCCGATGAGCGATGTCAGTCGCACGGCGCAGGCGACGGTGGTGCTTGACGTGACGGGTGAATTGTTGGCTTACATCACAGCGCGGGCCATCATGACGCTGGGCGATGTCAAGCGGTTGGTGCGGCGAATGGGCTTGCGGCCAGAGCGATTCGTGCCGCCAAAGCACCAGCCGAACTACTTTGACGACGTGGCGACCGAGAAGTTTCAGGCGGTCTTTCCGGGGATGAATGTGACTTCGCCGGATGACTTGATATATTATCGAACGCTGGTGCCGTATAATCCAGCCCTGGTCGTCATATCAGAGGTCAAGCGTGGCGAAATATACCAATTTGACCCGGACGCTCGCGGCGGCTATCGTGTCGGTGCGCGATTACATTACAAAAGGAGTGGGGCAATATAATGCGAGATTATCTAGATATTATCAAGAGAAATTTACTATCGCCGATTGTGCTGGCGATTTTCCTATTAGCCGGGGCGCTGATTTATGTGCGCGAGTATCGGGATGCTTGGTTTATCTCGGTGGTGATCGTGGTCAATTCACTGATCGGTATCGTTCAGGAAATTCGTGCCAAGCGGGTGCTGCACCGGCTGGAGCTGATGAGTGCGCCCAGGGCGCGGGTGCTGCGTGATGGCCAGGCGGTGGAGGTGCCGTATGATTCGCTGGTGGTTGGCGATGAGATTATCCTCAGGGCTGGCGATGAGCTGCCGGCGGACGCGACAGTGATGGTGTCGAAGGGCTTGGAACTCAATGAAAGTATGCTCACTGGCGAGTCGGCGGCAATTGAGAAGGCGGTTGGCGATACGGTGCTGGCGGCGACCACGGTGCTGGCGGGCGAAGGTACGGCGCGGGTCGCGGCAGTCGGCGACCAGACGAAGGCCGGCGCCATCAGCCAAGTCCTCAAGCGCTACAAACCGGAATTGACACCGCTGCAGGTGGCGATTTGGCGGGCGATTACCTTCTTGACATACGGCGCGATTGTGTTGGCAGCGCTGATTTTTACCGTGTATTATTTGTCGGGCGATAATATGGTAATCATCCTCAAGACGATCACCTCGTCAGCAGTGACAGTGGTGCCGGAGGGATTGCTGCTGGCTAGTTCCCTGCTGCTGGCGTTCGGCTCGCTGCGGCTGGCACAGGCCAAGGTGTTGCCGCAGAAATTGGCGGCGATTGAGGCGATGGCACTGCTGAATTTACTAGCGGTGGACAAGACCGGCACGCTGACCAGCGACGAGGTGACGCTGGAGCGAGTGGTGGCGTTTGATGAAGTGGGTGTATTGACAAACTCGGCGACAGCTACCTCAGAAGAGCTACACGCCGCGCGCCCGGCGGTCGCTCGGGTTCCGGATTTTTCTGAGTCAGCCGTTGCCTCTCTTGCTGCCCTCATCGCTCATGAAACCAGTGGCGGTAATATCACCGGGCAAGCGATCCTCGCGGAAATCACGCCGCCCAAGCACGCAGACATCATCGAGGTGATGGCCTTTTCCTCGGCGCGCAAGATGGCGGGCGTCCGGGTCAAGGTCGACGGTGCGGTGCGGACATTGATGATGGGGGCGCCGGAGTTTGTGGCTAAATTGGCGCCAGTTGACACCATGTTGCAGCGCCAGCTGGACGAGTGGGCGGACAGCGGTCTACGGGTACTGATGCTGGCGGAATTTGATGATGAAACGACGAAGTTGAAGAATCTGCCGGACGGCTCTGGGCGGGCGATTGGCGCGGTGATTTTGCGTAATTCCCTGCGCGACGGCGTGATTGATACGGTCAAGTTCCTCCAGGATCAAGGCGTGGTCATTCGCGTGATTTCCGGCGACAATCCGCGCACCGTGCAGCACATCGCGCGCCAGGCGGGCATCGCCAACCCGGACAAGGCCATCCTCGGCTCGGCATTGGCGGGCCTCAGCGACAAAGCCTTCGACAAGGCCGCTGATGAACACACAATTTTTGCCCGCGTGCTACCAGAGCAGAAGGAGCGGCTGATCGCTCATTTCAAGCAGTCCGGCAAGTTCACCGGCATGGTCGGTGACGGCGTCAACGACGCGCTGGCGCTGAAAAAATCCGACCTCGGTGTGGCGATGTACGCGGGTGCTCCGGCGTCGCGGCGGGTGGCGGATATAATTTTACTCAATAATTCGTTCACGTCCCTGCCGATCGGTATGAAGCTGGGTAATCGGATTATGCAAGCGATCGAAGTGATTGCCACCCTGTTCTTTCACAAGATTATTTACGGCGTGGTGCTGCTACTAAGTACCATGCTGGTCGGGCTGAATTATCCATACGCGCCGCGGCATATCACCTTTCTCAATATTTTCCTGGTGACCATGCCGACGATCATGTGGACGCTATTTCCGCCGCGTCCGCGCCATCGGGTCAATCCGGCGTATTTCTGGCGAGACACCCTGCAGGCGGTGGCGCCGATCGCGCTGCTGACGGGCCTGACGGTGGCGTTTACCTATTGGTCGGGCGTGACGCTGCATCCACATCAGGCGGCCGAGGCAGCGACGATGACGGTCCTAACGGCCACGTTCTTTGGGATTTATCTGGTGTTTTTGGTCGGGCCGATGCTCGGCGTAGTCCTCGACAAGCGGGCGCACCTGGCGCGGACGCTGTATCTGGCGGGCGTGCTGTTTGTTACCTTGGTGAGCTTTGGTATTGAGCCGCTCAGGCAGTTCTTTGACTTTACTATGCCAAATATCACCCTGCTCTGGCCGGGCATCGCTGTGGTCATCCCCGTCGCCCTGGCCCAGTGGTGGCTGGCTCGCCGCGCTGGCCGGAAGTTTGCTGATATGGTAGAGGCGGCTGATAAGCGGATACAGACGGACTACCCAGAATGAGTGGACCAATAGTTCCAGTCCCTGATTATCTCCAATGAAAATAGCCCACCGAACGAGCTCAAACCAGAACTGGATATGTCTCAACCCAGGAAATGCAAATGATGCATCTCAACCAGTTTGAGGTCAGTTCGGCGAGCTATTTTCGGTGGGCGCCCTTTACTTTTTAAGGCGCTCCCTCACCTCCACCCACACTGCGAGGGCCCCGATTAGGGCCGCTAGGGTAAACACCCACGTTCCGAAACAACCGTCGTTTTCGGTGCAGTTCCGCACCCCCTTGCAGGGGTCGAGGTTAGTGCAGGATCCACTTAGCCACCCCCATAGGGCGATGACGCCAAAGAAAACAGTAGCCATTATGGAGACGGCGAGCTCAGATCTGGACATACATCCTCCTCGAGAAGAAAGCTCAAAGCTAAAGGGCGACTTCCGCCCTAAGACTGTAGCCTTGAGCTGAAAGCTGATATATATATCACTAATAGAATAAAATGTCAATGGATTTTGTCAAAAATGTGGTGTAATATTTTCTCTCACCCCTGTTATGATTGTAAATAAATTTTGGGTAGCGATGATGGCTCGCATTCGCTATCGGTGGCCGCTTTCCGCGCTATGTATGCGAAAATCACCGATCCAGCTTTTGCTTGGTCGCCGCCAAATAATACCGATAATAACTCTTCGGGTCTGGCACGAAAAAACTGTTATCGATATCGTCGTTTGAACAAATTTCAATATGTTGGTTGTTGGTGTATGGCTTGATGAGGTAAGCGAACTCAAACTCATATTTGCCAGAAATCTGCTTCAACTCCTCGCTCTGATAAAGCGGGTCGGGATAATCCGTCATTACCAGCGCGAAAAAGCCCCCATTTTTATCGTCAAACAAATGAAACGCTGTGTCGGGACAGAGCGGCACAAGCGACGCCAGCTGGCGAATATATGATGCGCCGTCGAGAATTGGGAATGCTTTGTTGATTATTTCTGAGAATAGGATGTTGCAGTAGTTGTTCATGTGGTAACTTTGATTATATCAAGAAAAGTGAATAGTTTTACGATGTATCCATAATGGAACGCCTACTCTTGCTCCGCTTCTCGTAAAGCCCTATCCGTCGCCGTCACCAATTCTCGCACGGCCTCGTCATAATTCTCGTACACGCGAAAACCAGCCGCGTACGGATGGCCGCCGCCGCCGAAGTAGCCAGCCACGGTGTCGGCGATCGGTAGGTTGCCGCGCAGGCGGGCAGTTAGCTTGCCGTCGGGATAAGTTTTGATGACGCAGCTGAGCACCACGCCCTCGACCAGTCGCAATTCGTCGCCGATCAGCGCGCCGGGGTTGTAGGCGTCGCTGTAGGCTTGAATTTCCTCAAATGGCACGTGTACCAGCGCCAATTGTCCGTCCAGTAAATATTCGATGCGCTCAATTAGCTTGCCTTTGTACGCCAAAATCTCTGGCGATTTTTTCATAAATTCGCGCCGTCGCTCCTCAATTTCGGCGTTGGATGCGCCTAGTGCGGTCAATTCGCCCGCCACATGAAAGGTTGCCGCGGTGGTATTTGGCGTGGTGAGGCCCAGGCTGTCAGACATGATAGCGATAAGCAGATTCTCCGCCGCTTGCTGGTTGATGGTCCAGCCAGCATGCGTGAACAATTGGTATAGTAATTCCCCAGTAGCCACCACCGTGTCAGAGAGCATGGTGTGTTCAAAACTTAGTGTCGATTCGGCGGTGTGGTGGTCGATGACCAAGACTGGGTGTGTTTCCAAAAAGTGTCGTACGCCCGGCGTTTCCAGGACCTTGCTGAGCAAAATGTCAGCGCTGGTATCAACGATGATGGCTAGGTCGACGCGGGTCGGAAAATCACCAACTACCCTGTCCCAGCCGCGAATATACCGCAGATATTTGGGGGTATCGACTGGGCAATATAGCGTCACGGTTTTATTCAAATCACTCAGCACTTCCTCTAGCGCCAAGCTAGAGCCCAGGCTGTCGCCGTCGGGGTTTTCGGCCTGGATGATGACGATGTTATTGGCGGATTGGATAAGTTGCTCGGCGGTATCAAACATAGTCTTATTATAGCAGATGGGAGTTTCGATGGGGTGGCGGGGCTATTCGTCGCGCATGTCTTTGATCGGGTTGCGGCGGGTGTTGCGGATGAGCGGTATCAGGCACGCCAGCACAGCAGCAGCGATGATACTGAGGGCGACCGCGCCGATGACCATCCAGTCAATCGTCCAAAAATGGAAGGTTGTCGCCAAATCTTTCGGCGTCATGGCGATGCGCAGCGTCGCGGTGATTTGACTAGCGAACACATTGTCGGCGATATATACGACAATTAGTCCGGCGGCGATACTGAATAGCGCGGTAAGCAGCGCCACGATCATGGTGTAAACAAAATAAATTTGGCTAATATCAAGCCGCGTTGCTCCGAGTGCTCGAAAAACTGCGGATTCTTTGCGACTGTCGGCGATGGTGCGGGAAATGATAATCAGCAAGATAAAGGCGGCGATGATCGTCACGCCGATGAACGTCCACATGATGATTGGCTTGAGGCGTTCCATGGCGTCGTAATTGACGAGCGAGTTGCTGCCGGTGGGCGACGCGAATACTACGTAGTGCGGCAGGCAGATTGACTTGTTAAATTTTTGGGTTTTGGAGGCTCCGGTGGATTCGGGTTGCGCGGCTCCTTCGCCGCAAGAGGCAGCTGCCAGGTAGCTGCGAGCTTTGTTGGGGTCGCTGAATTCATAGATAGCTAGTGTCTCGTCTCTATTGGCGCCGCCTTGATCATTGTTGGCGGTTTGAATAGTCGATTCAAATGCCGTTTGCGTTGCGGTAGTCATTGATCCGCGCGGCATGATCCAGGTGTATGACAGGCGGGTGCTTAAAAATTGCTGTAAGAAGCTGCCGATATCGCTTTGGGCGGCTTCAATACCGTCTGGCATCAGGCCGACGACGCGGAAAGTGAATTTAGCCTGGGCAGGTTCGGGCTGGGCTGAGCCGAAAGTCTGATCAAAATAGCGCTGGTTAGCTTCGGTGCGCCTGGTTTCGGCTGAGCGATTATCCTTAACGACGGCCGGCGCAGCGCAGGAATCAGCGGACGGCATGGCGTATTCGCGGTCTGGTTTGACATAATCGGCGGATGGTTTTTTAGCTTGATTGGCGGCAGCTTGGATTTGTTGTTTGGCGGTTTGCAGTAATTCTTGCGAAGCCGGGTTACGATAACAGGCGCTGAATGTCAGCTGCCTGGCTTTTTGGCGCAATTCTTTGAGCCGTGATAGTTGCGTGTCATTGCTGGCATTTTTATCCAGCGGCTTGAGGCCGAGCAGCGCTTCAACGTCCTGGTAGCGGATGATCAGCGGAATCTCGTTGGGTTTGGCGCTGGCGCCAGCCAGCAGATAGCCGCCCAGTAGCGATTGGTCGATGGTGGTTATACTGCCGAATTGCTGCTTAAATTCTTCCAGCGGTGTCGGCTGGTTGTTTTGCTGGTGCTTGTCGTCAAACGACTCAATTCCCCGCTCCATATAATTCAGCATGCCATTGGTGGCGATTGATTGAATACTAAACTGCTGCACGGCACCGTGGGTGCGGGCAAATTGCCACTGTGCGTCTGCTGTGAGGCGCGGTAATTTGGCGGTCTCCTGGCGAATAAGCCGCTGGACGATGACGCTTTGGTCGTTCGGGTACGGCGGGCTATCAGGAAACGACTGCATGATTGGCGGTTCAGATTTGGGGTCGTATGGCAGGCCGAGGCGGGCGGCCAGCGCCTGCTTGTCCTTGATCATTTGCGTACGTTCGGCTTCGGCGCGGGCAGTTAGATTTGAGGTAAATTCAATATTATTTGGCCGAATGGCAGTTTGCGCCACCAAATAGCGGCTATTCAGGCTACCTCGATCAAATTCCTCGACGCTCCGCTGGGCGCCCATTAGCATAGTCAGTCCCGCCAGCAGCGCCGCAAAAAGCAGCCCGGACACGACCACGGTGATGGACAAGCGAATACGCCGCACTCGGAGTTTGGTGCCAGCCAGCCGCAGCGAATCGGTGATTCTAAGCATCGGTTATCCTCCCGTCCTTCAGGCGGATTTCACGATCGGCGGCTGCGGCGATGTCTGGATTATGCGTAACGATAACGACCGTGGTGCCGAGTTCGCGGCGAATTTGGTGAAATAGATCGATGATGCGGTCGGAATTAGCACTGTCCAGATTACCTGTCGGCTCGTCGGCGAGTAAAATATTCGGGCGATTGAATAAGGCACGGGCGATGGCAGCGCGCTGAATTTGACCGCCGGAAAGTTCGCGCGGCAAATGGTGCATCCGGTCTGCTAGTCCGACCAATTCGGCGAGCTCCTGGGCGCGGGCTCGGCGCTGCTTGGGCTTGATGCGGGCAAACATGGCAGGAATTTCCAGATTGGCAGACAGGGTTAGGAATGGCTGCAGGTAAAATGATTGAAAAACAAAGCCGATTTCGCGTGATCGGAACCGCGACAGTTGCTGGTCGGACAAGCGGCTGAGCGGCTGGTTGTTAATGAGGATTTGACCAGCGGACGGCTTGTCGAGTCCGCCGATGAGTTGCAATAAAGTGCTTTTGCCCGAGCCGCTAGCACCAGTGATGGCTACGAATTCGCCAGCGAAAATATCAAGGCTAATGCCGCCGAGCGCTGGAATGGTTTGGCGACCGACGCGGTAAGATTTGGCGAGGTCAGTTACGGTGATGTGGCGGCGGCCGGAGCGTTCTGGTGCGGCGGCGGGCGGCGTCATAGCCTTGGCGACTGGATTTGATTTGGCGGTTGGAGGTAAGTCAACTAAGCCGGCCGAAACAGCCGGTTGGGCAAAGCTGCGGATTGCGTCGATTGCTTCCTCGACGTCGTCAAATTTCGCTAAAAATGCCGCGATATCCTCAGCGCGCACCTTCCCCACCTCTGGTTTCATGGTTGTATTGTAGCAAAAGCAGGATGGCCTTAGCAAGCTATAATGTCCGCCGTCCTTCCAGCGCATGCGTCAGCGTGATTTGATCGGCGTATTCAAGGTCGACGCCGACGGGGATGCCGCGGGCCAGGCGCGAGATGGTGATGGTGAGGCCGGCCTCCTGGAGGTAGCGCTGCAAAAAGAGCGCGGTTGACTCACCCTCGACCGACGCGTTGGTGGCGATGATCAATTCCTCGGCGTTATCATGCTTGATTCGCTCGATGAGCTCAGGAATGTGTAGCTGCTCCGGGCCGATGCCATCAATTGGTGAAATCGCCCCGCCCAGCACGTGATAGGTGCCACTATACTGCCTCGTCTGCTCCAGCGCCACGATATCCAGTGGCTCTTCAACCACGCAAATCAGGCGGCGATTGCGCGACTCGTCTTGGTATAGCGGCGACACCTCTTGATCATGATCAATCAAGGCGAACGTGACCGGACAGGTTTTGACGCGTGTGTGCAGCCGATCCAGCGCCCGCGCTAGCTGCTCAGCTCGCCTGGCGTCACGCCGAAGTACGGCATAGGCATAGCGCTCGGCGGTTCGCGGCCCGACACCAGGCAGCCCGCCAAACTCATCAATTAGCGTCGTCAGCGCCGCCGGCAAAATCGTCGGTTTCATTAGAACGGCAAGTTGCCTAGCCCGCCCATCAGCGGTTTCATCGTCTCGGCAGCAACTTCCTGCGCTTTGGCTAGACCGTCGCGAATTGCGATTTGGATCCAGTGCTCCAGCTGCTCGATATTATCGAGGTCAACCATCTTTGGATTAATCTTGATCGACTTAATTTTCAGCTCGCCAGTGATCTGGACAATCACCGCACCGTCGCCGGCCTCTACTTCAATGATTTCCTTGCCGAGTTGTTTCTGGGCCTTGCGCAGTTGCTGCAACATCTTGACTTGGTCAAACGCCATAATTATTGATTCCTCCTTGAATTTACTTTTTCATTATACGCTATTTTTTCGCCAATTTGTAGAGGTAAAAGCGGTCAGCCCGCTCGGCGTGGCTATTGGTGACGATGCGCTCGAGTGTCCAGCCGTCAGTGTTGGGGTGAGCCATTTGTTCAGCGCGGGTGATGACGAGTGTAGCGCTCTCCGTGGTTGGTTGATTGACGGCGAGTTTGTGCTTGCTATAGCGAGCGACGGTTTCGTAGAGCGGCGCCTCGTGCGGGTTGGCGACGAGAACGACGTTTTGCCTGCCGGCGATGGCTTTTTGGAGCAGTGGCAAATCAGTGCTAAATTCATGTACCGCGCCCGAGAAATGGCGATACCCATTGGTAAAGCGGTCGAGACCCGAGAGCACCATCACGCCGATGAGCGCCATCAGCATCAATAAACCAGTGATGCGGGCATAAGGATTGCGCGGAAATAGCGAATACCATTGATTGAGCAGTGCCTCGACACCAACGGCCAGCAGGATAAATAGCGGCAAGATGATAATGCTGGTCATCGATGGCTGCAGCACCAGTAGCGGTAAACTCAACAGCAGCCAGACACTGATCATGTACGAACGCGCGGTATGGTGGTGCTGGATGGTTTTGAACAGACCAAGCGTGATCAGAAACAGCGCCGAAAAGTCGAGTACCGGTGCGATCTGTCCACCGACAACGGTTGGCTTGACCCAGAAATAATGATAGAGCAGCAATCGTAAATTATCGACCAACGCCCAGCTGAGGCTGTGAATACCAATCAGTGATTTGAGTAGATCATGATGCGTCGCGGCGAGGAAAATTACCGGCGCACTAGTGAGCGCGAGAACGACGATCGCTGGCAGCCATTTGAAGCGATTGCGTTTGGTGAGTAGCGCGTAGCGGGTGTGCGGGTGGATCAGCGCTACCAACAGCAGCGTCAGATGAATATACCAAAAATACGGCGTAAACAGGCTCAGGCCGACCGTCGCCGCCAGTAGCAGTCGCCACAAGGCCGAGCCTTTAGCGCGCTGAACGATTAGGCTAGCGAAGAGGAGGATGAGCGCAGCGTAGGTGATGTAGAGGATGTGCGGCGTGAAGCTTTGGGCAAAGAAGATCAGCTGGCCGGTGACGGTCATGATGACGAGCGACAGGATGGTAACATTGGGCTTGAACCAGCGCCGCAATAGGAAAAACACAGCGACGGCGGCGATGAACGACAGGATGAGCGACGGCAACTTGATGGTGTAGATGGTGACACCAAATACACTGAACAGACCGCGCTGCAAGAGGTGAAATGGTAAGTTGGTTTGGGCGAACGAGCCGAGGTCGCCGAGCGAAATGGCATTGGTGGTATCAAGTGCCTCAATCTCTGCCTCGGTCACGCCGCCGGGGGCATACAAACTAGCGGCGGTAATGGCCGCGCAGAATAGCACAATCAGCGCCATGTAGCCTAGCCAATAGCGCCAGCGATAGACAGCCGAGTCGGCGAGTTTGTGCTTTTTCATTGGTATTGATTATATCACAATTCTAGTCATGCTTGCGATCCAAGCTCATAAAACGCAGGCGCTCTGGATGGAAGTAGAGTTGAATCTTGCCGACCGGGCCGTTACGGTGCTTGGCGATGATCAGATCGGTGATGTTTTGGACTTCGGGGTTGTCTGGTTCGTAGTAGCCTGGGCGGTAAATAAAGCTGACGATGTCGGCGTCCTGCTCGATGGAGCCGGACTCGCGCAGGTCGGCCAGCTGCGGAATCGGCGGCGTGCGGGATTCAACCGAACGACTCAGCTGGCTGAGGGCGATCAGCGGCACGTTGAGCTCGCGGGCGATCAGCTTCAGGCCGCGGGAAATTTCCGACACTTCCTGAACGCGGTTGCCGTTGTGGTTGTTGGTGGCCTGCATCAGCTGCAGGTAGTCGACGATAATCAGGCCGATTTCGCCTTCGTGTGCCAACCGCCGAGCTTTGGTGCGCATCTCCAGAATGCTGAGGCCCGGCGTGTCGTCAATGTAAATCGGCGCCTCTGCCATCTCGCCCATGGCTTCGGACAGCTTCTCAAAATCATCGCCGCTTAGATTGCCGGTGCGAATATTCCAGCTATCAACGCCGGCCGCATCCGCCAGCATACGGTCGGTCAGCTGCTCCTTGCTCATCTCCAGGCTGAAAAACAGCACCGGCTTTTTCTCGATCGTCGCTACGCTGTACGCCAAGTTAGTCACCAGCGTGGTCTTACCCATGGCCGGCCGCGCCGCCAGGATAATCAAATCCGACTTTTGCAGCCCCGCCGTCATAGTGTCCAGATCGCGGTAGCCAGTCCGCATGCCGCGCAGGCTGCCCTTGTTGCGGTGAAGCTCCTCAATGCGGTCAAAGCTATCGGTCAAGATGCTTTCCAGGCTGACCAAATCCTGTTTCAATGACTGGTCGGAGACGCTGAATAATTCGGCCTCAGCTTTTTCTAACAATTCCTGGGTCGTCGTCGATTCATCATAGCCAAGCTCGGTGATGCCGCTGCTGGCCTTGATCAAGCGCCGCCGCACCGCTGTTTGTGCCACCATTTCGGCGTATGCCGCTGCGTGCGCTGCCGTCGGCACGTAGTTGGTGAGTTCCGTCAAATACGCCGAGCCGCCGATGAGTTCCAGCTCGTCCTTGCGCTTCAGCTCATCAGTCAAGGTCAAGAGGTCAACCGGCTTGTGCTTCTCAAACAGCCGCATCATGCCGGCGAAAATCAGCCCGTGATTTTTATCGTAAAAGTCGTTAGGTTTGACGATTTCCGAGGCGTCCGCCAAGACTTCCTCGTCGATGAGAATCGCGCCGAGCAAGCTTTTTTCGGCGTCCAGGTTTTGGGGCGGCAGTTTGCCCGCGATGGTCTCGGTTTGGGTTTTTTTGCTCATGATAATTCCTCCAGGTTAACTTCTTCGCCGCCGCCCATTAGCTCGGCAATTTTCGCAAGCTCGGCGTCTTTGGGCGGGGCTTTTTGTCCGATTGTCTCAATATCCAGTTCAGTGCCGGCGACTTGTTGCACAATTGTCGCAATAAGCGGGCGATTCTTGGCATTATCTAGCTTCTTTTTATTAAAGGCATTGCCAACGTACAGGGTCAAGGTGTCGCCGTCCCGCCGCCAGTTACAATGTTGCAACAATGTCGCAATAGCGAACGACTGCTCTTTAGCCAGAACGATAATCTTATCCCAGTCGATGTCTGTGGCGGTGGAATCTGGCGGGCTGTCTGGTGCCGGTTGACTGCCTGCCGGGGCGGCGTCTACTGTCGTTTTATCTGCAGAGTCATTAGTTTGCTCCTGTTTCGGGATGGTTTTTGGCGAATTTTCTGGCGGCTGGGCGGCTGGTGCTGACGCTTCTGAAGTAGCTACTGGCGGTTTGATCGCGGCTTTTAAGCTGGCGGTCGACGTGGGTGCGGTCTCGGGTGATTTGTGAGCTATGCTTCCAGTACCATCCATAAATATCGTCAATAATTTCAAATCTGGATGCGGATGGCGGTCGACTTCAATTAGCTGCTTGACCAATGTAATTAACTCTGGCCGCTGATGTAAGCGTGCTCGCAGCAGTGATAATAATTGATGAGATAGGACGACCGGATCAGTGCCGGCTTGCTCCAGCTCGCCCAGCAGGTTCAGCGCCTCAGGCGCGTCGTGCTGCTGATACAATTCCAGCAGGTTCTCCAGCGTTTCAGTGGCACTCAGCCCCAGGTACTGGGCTACATCTGACGCGCTTAGCGGCTTATCAGTGCTGGCTAATGCTGATAATTGGTCGAGCATACTAATGCCGTCGCGAAAGCCGCCGCGCGAACGCTCAGCGATCAGCCGAGCAGCGTCTGCCTCAATAGTAAAGCCCTCTTTCTCGGCGATAGTCATCAGCTGGCGCGCCATGATGTCGACCGAGATGGGACGGAAGAAAAATTGCTGGACGCGGCTGAGAATGGTGGCTGGCAACTTGTCGGCGTCGGTGGTCGCCAGGATAAATACCACGTGCGCTGGCGGCTCCTCCAGCGTCTTTAACAGCGCATTGAAGGCAGGCTTGGACAGCATGTGAACTTCGTCGATGATGTAGATCTTTTTCGGTGCGGAAACCGGCGCGACCTGGGCTTTTTCGCGCAGGGCGCGGATGTCGTCGACGCCGTTATTGCTGGCGGCATCAATTTCAATGATGTCCAGATGTGAGGCGTCCTCGTCGTACGGCAACTGATTGATCTCATGCGCTAAAATGCGCGCCACGCTAGTTTTGCCCACGCCGCGCGGACCTGTCAGCAAATACGCATGGGCGATTTTCCCCTGCTCCAAGGCTCGGCGTAAAATGTTGGTCACATGATCTTGTCCCAACACCTCGTCCAAGCTACGACTGCGATATTTGCGGTACAGTGCCTGACTCATTACTATACGTATTATAGCGCAAAGTGCTGGATTAGTAAGCTGTTTGGTGGTTGATTTGGAGACGACCCGCCGCGAACACACTCAAAACAGCGTCAGCTGCGTGCTAGGCATCTCAAGGTCAATCGCCCCTTGCAGTGCCTGCGCCCGGTGGCCAATAAACCTTTTCACGTTATACGCCAGTAGTTGCCCGTCATATTCAGTGATGAGCACTGGGCCAATGACACTGACCACAGTGCCAGCCAAGACTGTATTCCCCGTCATATCAATCACACTACTGAGGTCTCGACCGTCCGTGTGAAAATAATCTTCACATGTGATGAATTCTCGGTTTGGGAAATCCAGCCCCAATTGGTGGTGAATGCGCACCAATGCATCAGCCAAGGTTTGTTCCGCTACTGCAGTGTCCAGTGGGTGCTTGATCAGCTCTAGCTTTTTGCTGGCGGCCACTGTTTCCATGATGCCGTCCAGCCTGGCAATTTTCGCTTCATATTGTCGGGCGATTAACGCCGAAGAAAACGTCTCCAGTTTCAACGCCAGCCGTGCCCCCCGTTCCAACAGTCGTCGAATACCGCGCTTTTCCTGCGAGATACCGACTTTAATAACTCCCGGCGCGAAATATGCCAGATAGACGAAGTGCGGGTTTTGGTTAATCTTTTCCTGCTGCGCCGACACGGAATCGGCGTGATAAAACGCTGGGTTAAAGCCGGTCCGATCGCGGCATTTCAGACAATTTTCATATTTGCCGTCAACCGTGGCGGAATCTGGACAAATTTGGCTGCAATGATTTTCAAAATCCACCCAGCCAGTACAATATTTGGCCGAAAAATCAAACACCAGTGACAACTCCTGCTCCAAAACATCACCACGCTCAGTCTCGCCGTCAACCTGCCACTCCAGAAATGGCCGGTTTTCGGTATCAAAGCTGGCGTAGCTTAGCAAAAACTCCCCAGACATAGCACCATTATATCAAAAGCCGCCCGGTAACCACCCGGGACGGCCTCAAATGTCAAAAACGGTCTATAGCGGCGCTTCGACAGCTGCCCAGGTGGCGTCCGGATTGTCATCAGGGATGATGATGGTGACTTGGTCGCCGACTTCGATGCGGAAGAACGTGACGCTGGCGAGCAGGATGCGATATTCACGGCCGTTGGCTTCGACGTAGTAAACGCCGTCGTGCTGGACGAGCGTGCCGATGACTTGTTTGCGCGAGACCGGGCCGATTTGTTTGTAGATAAAGCTGCCGTCCTCGGCGATGGTTAATTTCAAGATGTCACCCTCGACGAGCTTGGACTTTGAGGCGTAGTTCGCCGGGATTGGATAATTCTTGCCATCAGGCCCCATCATCATCTGGCCGTCAAACACACCCTCGATCACCTTGCCGGCAACATCGTCCGACGAGGTTTTTGGCGTGACGACTTGCCCATCGTCACCAACGATGCTGATCAGCAGCTCCTTGGCCGCCGCTAAGTTGGTTTCTGCTTCTTGGATGAGCGTCCTGAGGCGCTTCACTTGCTTTTCCGGTAAATCAGACATATGGCTCGCATTCCTTGTCTATTTTTGATAGTACGTGAGAGTAATATAGCACTAATTATGTGAGTGTGCAAGTCCCGCCAGTCGATTCGCATCGGCCAACGGCTCGTCTTTCCACAAGGACAACAGATAGCCAGGTAAAAATGTGGTAATTTTTACCCTTGCCAATAAAACACCGCCCGTGGTATAAGCTCCGGGCGGCATTTCTCTACGAAAACAATCGGTCGTTTCACGCAAAAATTAGCTTAACTCAACGCTAGCGCCTGCGTCCTCGAGCGTCTTCTTGGCAGCTTCAGCTTCGTCCTTTGACACCTTTTCCTTGACCGGTGCTGGTGCACCGTCAACGATGGCCTTTGATTCACCGAGACCCAAGCCGGTGATTTCCTTGACTGCCTTGATGACAGCGACTTTTTGAGCGCCCGCGTCTTTCAGGGTGACGGTGAACTCAGTTTTCTCGTCTTCTGCGGCAGTCTCGCCACCAGCAGCTGGACCAGCAACAGCCACTGCTGCAGCAGCTGGCTCGATGCCGTATTCTTCTTTCAAGTGATTCTTCAATTCATTAACTTCCAGAACTGTCAGTTTGACCAGTTCATCAGCCAATTTTTTAATATCAGCCATAGTATTCTCCTTAGATTATTAATTATTTATCACCTCGAGTCATCCAATCTTCAACATCTCCTCTTTTCGCGCCGGGCGCGCCTTCAGGGGGCGCTCGGGCTGCAATCGCCGTACGGAGACTTATGAAGACCGAATAACTCGAGATGATTGATTGCTAAACTTAAGCCGCAGCTTTGGCTTCGATGCCGTCCAAGAGCCCGTGCAAATTGCCGCCAAGTGCGCCCACGGTGTCGTGGACTGGTGACAATAGTTGCGCCACCACTTCGGCAATGAGCTGGTCTTTGCTTGGCAGGCTCGCCAGCGCCTTGATGTCAGCTTCGTTGATGCTCAGGCCTTCACCTGAGAAGCCACCGGCCAACTGCAGTGCTGGATGTGTCTTTGCAAACGTGTCCAGAACTTTCGCTGGCATGACCTCGTCGTCAGCGCTCATGGCGTAAACCAACTGGCCAACCAATAAGTCAGTCTCGGCCTCCTTGTAGTCGTCAACGCCCTGCAATGCTACGCGTACCAAACGGTTTTTAACCACCTTGATGACGACGTTTGCTTCGCGGGCGGCCTTGCGCAGTTCTTGCAATTCAGCCACGCTCAGCCCCTGGTACCGCGCAAATGCCGTACCTTTGGCGTCTTTCAGAAGCTCGGTTAGTTCAGCAACCAAAGTTTGTTTTTTATCGCGTGAAATTGCCATAAAAATCCTTTCTTTGATTGGTTCTTGTGTGATTCGACCGATTTGTTAACGTGCGGTAATGGAAAATCTGGTTCTCGTTTATCTGGGCATTAGCCGAGCAAACAAAAACGTCTTTGATTCTCGCACTACCAAAGACGTCAAATAAAACTGTTCGTTTCATCCCTCGGCGGCATTTTTACACCTCAGTTTCCTTCGGTCGCGCGCTGTCTTTGGTAATGTTCCTTAGAATTGTAGCAGAAATGACAACGGGATGCAAGGCGATTCAGAGTTAATTTTTATTGATTTCTACGTAGACGGCTACGGGTTCGTCTATTTTGGCGGGTTCTAGATAGTGCATCTCTTCCAGCTGGTGTCATGCCGCCCCAGATGCCATATTTTTCATCGTTCTTAATCGCGTGATCGAGACAGTCATCCTTGACCTCGCATTTACGGCAAACCGTGAGAGCGTCTTTGGCGTATCGTTTATCTTTAGAGTCTGGAAAGAACATGTCTGGGTCACTTCCGAGACAGTTTGCCTCATTACGTCAGTTATTGGTGGCAGCTTCAGGTTGAGCTTCGGCATTCGGTAATAGTTCACTCATTTGATTATTATATCATACTACACGGTTATTGCAATATAAAACGCGCCTCAGGTGTGAAGCGCGTTTGTACCAACAGGCCAACTTTATAGTGAAGTTTCAACCTTTACGCTCGGCCCCATGGCGGTGGCGACAGCGATAGATTTGACATAAATGCCCTTGAGGCTGGATGGCTTTTGGGCGTTCAGGCTGGCGAGGAAAGCGCGGGTGTTTTCTGCCAGTTTGCCGGCGCCAAATGACACTTTACCGATCGCCAAGTGGACGATGGCCTGCTTGTCGACGCGGTACTCGACCTTGCCGGCCTTGGCTTCAGACACGGCTTTGGCGACGTCGGTAGCGACGGTGCCGGACTTTGGATTTGGCATCAAACCGCGCGGGCCGAGTAGCCGGGCGTACTTGCCAAGCTTCGGCATATATTGCGGCGTTGCGACCAAGATATCAAAGTTCAATTCCTCCTTGTCCAGCTGCTTCAGGAATTCCTCGTCGCCGATGATGTCAGCGCCAGCTTTCTTGGCAGCGGCATGTTCGGTTTCTGGCGCGAAAACCGCCACGCGAACGTCTTTACCGGTGCCGTGCGGCAGTGCTACGGTCGAGCGGACGTTCTGGTCGGCTTGGCGTGGATCGACGCCCAAGCGAACGTGGATTTCAACGCTGGCGTTGAACTTGACCGGGCTGGTCTCAGTCGCCAGTTTCAGCGCTTCGTCAAGGCTGTATAATTTATTTTTCTCAATCTTCTTCGCAGCCTCTTGGTATTTTTTACCGCGGCGCTCTAGGCGCGGGCGCGTGATTGGCTTCGGGCCTTTCTTAACATGCGCTTCGGTGTCGTCAGACTGCGGCGTGGTGTCGCCGGCCTCTTTGCGGGCTTCCTTTTCGGCTTTTTCGGCAGCCTCGTCGAGGGCTTTTTGGCTGCGCTTGCCGGCCTTGGCAATGACAGCCTCGCGCTCGGCGATGACGTCTTTGTCTTTGGTTTCGTGCGGCTTACTGCTCTCAGGCGTGCCTGATTCAGCCTCGGCAATCGCTGCCTCAATCTCAGCGATAGTGCTCTTGTCGCTGACTGCTAATTGTAGTTCTGCTGCTTTTTCCAGCAGCTCGGCTTTCTTGGCCATACTAATCCTTTCTGTGGTACAAGCGGCGACTCGCGATCTCGGGCGAATCTGCCTCCCAGCATTGATTTGATAATAGTGAAATTATAGCATAATGAGGTGTTTGCGGCTAGTCTTTTGTCTCATCGCTCCAAGTGAAAGGCATAATGCCAGACACACTCTCGATCGGTACAAAATAAACAAGTCCCCTACCGCTCGCGTCTTTGATTTGCAGCATTGGCTGTCCCTGGCTGAGCGGGAAATCTGCTATTGAAGTTATCTTTTCCTCGCGCTCGGCTATCTCTGGTATGACGAGGCTGATGGTGTCGCCGCAAACCTCGAACGGCTCCTCGCTAGGTTCAGACATCGCGGCCGGTAGTGCAGCGATTTCCTCTGGTGAGTATGAGCCTGACTCGTAGACGTTGATGTCGATTGCCCAATACTTGTTCGCCATACAGGATACCAGATTTCCTCGGTATAACGTATCAAAAATATGATTTAGCTCTGATCGTGTCTCGTCGATAACGTCCTCGAGCATTTTTTGCTGTTGCCCGAGACGGGCGTTGATGAATTCGTTGCTTTCAATGAGCTCAGTTGCAAGGGCTGCGGTGTTATGCAGATCTTCAATCAAGTCACGGTCGGGTTTAGACGTTACGATATTCGGTTTATTCTGACGAATGCATTTGGTGAGGTGTGTGTCATCAGGAATGATAAAGAGTAAATCGTCGGGTGATTCGTCGTCAATATTTTCTAAGACGATAACCAGTCGCTCCCTGCCATTTACCTTGAACATATCAAATCCGTCGGATTGCAGTTGGGTAAATGAGGTGACCTCATCACGGATATCACCTGAAGGAAGTCGTCGGTATATAATACCTTGTCCAGAAAATACACCGTTTTCGCAAAAATCGCTACCGACGACAGTCTCGAGGTCTTTCATTAGTTCGCCAAAATCATCTTCATCAGAATAAGCCGCCGTATCTTCAATTTTATATATTATATTTCGCGCTGCCTCATCATTTAAGAAATTAATAACGTCGATTCTTTCACTGGTGTCGACCGATTCATCAGTTATTTCAATGTCAATGATATTATCGCGCGAGATAGTATGAGAAGCACCGTCGAGGTCGATTATTGCAAAATGTGGATAATTGTCCTCCATTATTACGGAAATGTATTGAGCGCTAATAGTGTTATTATCATATCTTAGGTTGGGGTGTAGCGTTACGATTGACACAGTATTATCGTTAGCGATGGCGTCGAGATAGTTGTTGATATTGTCGAGCGTATTTTGGATGAGCATGGCCTGCTCTTCGGGCGAAGCGATCTGATAGCGTCGTTTCGCTAGTAGGACGTCAATTTCACGGACTTGGCTCAAAATATACGAGAGCGTATCTCTAGGTTTTTCATTTGAGGTCAATTTGTCGACATCAAGTTGTAGTAAGGTCTCTGGTGACAGCGGGATGGCTCTCTCGCCAATTGCTAGTGCGACGACGCGTTGTTCGGTGGTGATATCGACACTGGCAACGCACTCTTCAGTCGAAACGGTTGTATAAGTAAACGGTCCTAGCTCGCCACTCACCTGTTCAACACCGAGCCCACCGTCTGGTAATTCGTGAGCGATTGTCACGGTGGCTGTTTCGCCGAGGTACTGCGGGTCGAAATAACATGTCGAGAAATCTTGTGTTAGCTTGTCGGGGTGATACCCTGGCGGTATATCGCCTGGTTTTTCACTGCTATATGCGGCGAGGTCTCGGTTGATGCTTGCGACATTGCGCCAAAATGATGGACTGTGCAGCTCTGAGAGTAAATCTATTCGGGTCGCTTTTAGTCGGTCGTGTTCCATGGGATTAGTTATATACTACTGGTTTTATCGAGGCAAGCATAGGCTGCTTGGGCGGTGAAGTACGACGGATATATTGTAAAAATAGATTAAATATGATATTGTATGAGCATGAGTAGATTTGAAAGTAATTGCGCGGGTGGTGGATATGAAAATGATTTCGAGAGGATTGTTAAGGGTGCTGGTCTAGGGGATGGGGTTGTTCCGCCGGAGTTGCGTGTACCGAGGCGCTGCTCGAACTGTCCAACACTGTGTCGTCTACAAGCCGAACTTTCTAATGCCGCGTCAAGATTGCAGCCGTGGGCGGAGCAGATCATGGAGGCACAGGAACGTTTGGACAAGGTTGCTGGGCAGTTCCCGGCCGAGGCTCAGTATCTAGCGGCTAATGTATTGGGAAGGGATCGTCAAGATGCCGCTAATAAGTTAGCACTACTAGGAAACATTGCTGAGGCAGCTCAGAAAACTGCTGATGATATGACACAGGTCTGTGATGGACCAGTTGCAGCTACGGGGGCTGGCAGGCGGAGTACGGTCACTGCTTTATTCTGTGATAGTGATATCGTAAACCAGCCTGGCTCTTTTAGCCGGGAAGAAGCATACATTCTTAGGGGGCAACGACGCAGCGGTTTCGGTAACGTGTTGTCTAGCTTTCGCCGCATCTTTCGCCGTAGCTTACGTTAACCTTATTTAGGTGCATACGGTTTCTCTGCTATACTAAAGACATGAACAATATCACAATCACAGACATTCACGCACGACAAATTTTAGATTCTCGGGGCAATCCGACGGTGGAGGCTGATGTTCGGCTGAGCGATGGCTCATTCGGACGGGCGGCAGTGCCGTCAGGTGCCAGTACTGGTTCGCACGAAGCGGTTGAGCTGCGTGATGGTGACTTGGCGTATGGCGGCAAGGGCGTGCTCAAGGCGGTCGAGCATGTCAACACCGAGATTGCGCGGGCGCTGCGCGGCATGGATCCATTTGCGCAACATCGGGTTGACGAGCGGATGCGACAGCTGGACGGCACGCTGAATAAGGGGCGGCTTGGGGCGAATGCGATCCTAGCGGTCAGCCTGGCAGTTGCCAAGGCGGCGGCTGAGTCTAAGGGTATTGAGCTTTTCGTCTATGTCAATCAGCTGGCGAATGCTGGCACGATGAGCCTGCCGATGCCGATGATCAATGTGATGAACGGCGGGCAGCACGCGCTCGGTGCGACTGATATTCAGGAATACATGATCATCCCAGTCGGCGCATCGACGTTCGAGGACGCGATGCGGATGAGCGCCGAGGTGTTTCACGCGCTGGCGAAGGTACTCAAGGCCGAGGGCTACCCGACGACTGTTGGTGACGAAGGCGGCTACGCGCCACATGTGCGCGGCGGCAATATGGAGCCGGTCAAGCTGCTAGCACGGGCGATTCAGCAGGCTGGCTATAAACTGGAGCAGGACTTTGCCTTTGCTCTTGACGTGGCCTCGAGCGAATTCCACGAGGGTAATGGCCAGTATCGGCTGGAGACGGAGCATCGCACGCTCGACGTGACTGGCATGATCAAGATGTACAAGCAGCTGCGGGCTGAGTATCCGGTGGTGTCAATCGAGGATGGACTGGATGAGGAAGCCTGGCACGACTGGCAGACGCTGACGACGGAGCTTGGTTCGACGACGCAGCTGGTCGGTGATGATTTGTTGGTGACGAATGTGATGCGACTGGACCGGGCGATCGCTGAAAAGGCTGGTAACGCGATTTTGATCAAACCAAATCAAATCGGCACATTGAGCGAGACGATTCAAGCGGTGATGATGGCGAAAAAGGCTGGCTGGAATACGGTGATGAGCCACCGCTCGGGTGAGACCGAGGACGTGACAATTGCTCATCTGGCGGTCGGACTCGGTACGGGCCAGATCAAGACTGGTTCGATGTCGCGCTCTGAGCGCATCGCCAAATACAACGAACTGATGCGCATCGCCGAGATGCGACCAGGGCTAGAGCTGGTGCGGCCGTTCAAGCAGTCGTAGTTCATAGGCTACGAGACAAGACGTCGGGCGCCTGGTTGGTTGTAGTGGAAATTATTGCCGCAAGGCAACCAGCTGCCCGTCGTTGGTAAATGTGATGATCCGTGAAGGCATTGCCCCCTTAATTTCCCCGCCGTCGACGTAGACAGCCACCTGATCGCCAAAATACGCGATCGCCTCGTTGATTGTGGCGGCTGGTAGTTGCTCGCCGGGGTTAGCGCTTGGTGCGAGCAGTGGACCGACCAGCTGAATCAGCTCAGATAATGCTGTGTCTGGTGGTACGGCACGAAATGCCAAGGTCGCGTCAGTGCGCACCAGGTGCGGCATAAAGTCGGGGCTGACCCTGGCAGCAATAGTGGTCGGCCGTTCGCAGTACAGCTGGTCATAGATATACCGCTGCTTGGTGGTGAGTTCGGGAATGTTGTCGGCGCTACTAAGCAGGATGATGCAGGATTTGGTGCGGTCGCGCTGGCGTACGCGATACAGCTCATCAACTGCCCTCGGGCTATCAGCTCGAGCGAGCAGGCCATAAATGGTGTCAGTCGGTGCCACGACGAGTTTGTCAGCTCGTAGCGCCTCGATAACGGTGGTATCAAGTAAACTTTTGGTGATCACCAAATGATTATACCACAATAAAATTGCTCCCACGGCAGGGAGCAATTTTGGATGAACAGGTGTAAATTAGTCGGCGACTTCTACGCCCATTGAGCGAGCGGAGCCAGCAACGACTTTCATCGCGCCTTCGATGTCGATGGCGTTTAGCTGATCCATTTTTGCTTCGGCAATTTCCTGAAGCTGAGCGCGAGTGATCGTGCCGACCTTCTCGGCGTGTGGCTTGCCTGAACCCTTTTGGATGCCGGCTTTCTCGCGGATCATGTCATCGACTGGCTGCCCCAGACTCTTCCACGTAAAAGTGCGGTCTTCGAACACCTGAATGTGGACGATGACGTCCTTGCCCATCATATCTTTGGTGGCGTCGTTGAATGGATTGATGAAATCCATCATATTCAGCCCCCACTGACCGAGGGTTGAACCGACTGGTGGTCCGGCGGTTGCTCGTCCGGCAGGGATGCGTAATTTTAGATTACCGATAACTTTCTTTGCCATAGTTTCCTCTTACTTTTTCTGTGCGTAACCACTGTATTATAACGAAAATTGTGCTAGAATACAAGCATGAACGCTCGCAGCATCAAGCCAGTTCGTCGCCTGATCAATATGTTTGGGGCGCTCGCTTACAGCCTGTTGATTTTTACTTATGCGGTTATCGTCGGTGCTGGGTTGTTGTGGCTGGCGCGTAGTGGCTTGCTCATGCAGCTCGGTGTATCGCCAGAGACAGTCCAGCCGGCACCCACCCCGCCCACTACGCCGATTGATACGACGCCTCGTGCAGTACCGTTTATGTTGCAGGTCGTGCAGCTGATGTTGATGTCGGTGATGACAGTCGCGGTGTTGGGTGTGGTGGTGATGCTACCGTATTGGCTGGGGCGCTGCGGCTCGTATCTACTGAAGCGCAGCATTCGATTATGTCACAGCCAAGTGACGCTGGCAACCCTGTTGTTCGGCAAGATATTGGCGTGTGGCATCGGAACGGTGCCGGTGCTGATCATGGCGATGTATGATACTAGGCAGTGGCCGATCGCGGCGGTGCTGCTGGGGACGATTACGGTGGCGCTGGTCCTCTTTGCTACGCAACACTACCTCGCCAAAAGTAGCGAGGTAGTTGAAGCCAAAGATGTCTGGTAGTTTGGTGGTGTATCGCTGCGCGTCCAGATGATCAGGCGGCTAGACCTTCTTGACCTGTAATGCGTCCAGCTCGACCGGCGTATCGCGGCCAAACATGCTGACCATAACTTTAATTTTGCCCTTGATGGCATCAATTTCTGCGATTGACCCATCAAAGCCCTTGAATGGCCCGTCAATGATGGAGACCACTTCGCCGACTGAGAAATCGATCTGATGCTTTGGCTCTTCGACGCCCATACGCTTTTTGATCTTAGTAATTTCTTTGTCCGACACCGGTGTTGGCGTAGTGTCAGCACCAACGAAGCCAGTCACGCCTGGTGTGTTGCGAACGATATACCACGTCTCGTCGGTCAGCTTCATCTCGACCAGCACGTAGCCCTGAAAGATCTTGGCATCGACAACCTTGCGTTTGCCGTTTTTGATCTGAATTTGCTTTTCTTTCGGCACCATGACGTCGAAGATTTTGTCGGCCATGTCGACGCCGTTGATGCGCTGGCGGATGGATTCAGCAACCTTTTCCTCGTAGCCCGAGTAGGTGTGAATGGCGTACCACGAGCGAGTTGAATCGTAGCGATTTGATGACATAAATTCCCTTTCCTATTTCAAAATTTGATTAAAGCCCCAGTTAAAGCCGGCGTCAAGCAGCAATATCAGCACCACGAATATCAACGTAAACACCAGCACCGCCGCCGTCATGCTCCAGGTGGCTGAGCGAGTCGGCCAGCGCACCAATTTGAGCTCCTGCCACGCGCCCTTGAAATAACCAACGTCACCTGATTTTTTTAATGATTTTTTGGCCGTAGTTTTTGGCTGTTTTGGTGATGTGGTGGCCGTCTCTGTCGCTATCTTTTTCGTAGTTTTACTGGCGGTTTTTTTGACGGTTGTACTTGCTTTTGATTTATGTGGTGACGGCTGCTTCGTCTCGTCATCCTTCGCGGTGATGCGGCGAACCTTCGTCTTTGATTCTGCTGCGTTTTTTTGTGCCATAGTTTCTCCCAATTTAAAAGTCTGCTTCTTAGCAGACTGTCAAGTCTATTGTAGCGTGTCCGGGCCGTGATTGCAAGGGCGGTCTCACGCGGACGTGGGCGGATCGGCCAGCTCAAAGCTAAAGGTTGAGCCGTGATTGAGTCGGCTTTTGACAGAGATGGTGCAGCCGAGCTTGTGCGCTAATTTGCCCGCAACGTACAGTCCCAGTCCGGTGCCGCTGGTCTCGCGGGTGCGATAATCCTCGGCCCGGTAAAATCGCTGGAAAATCTTTTTTTGGTCAGTCTTGCCGATGCCTATCCCGGTATCAATTACCGCAAATTGCACGACGCCGTTACGCCGGTGCATCCGCAGCGTCACCCCGCCATGAGGCGTGTATTTGATGGCGTTGATGATAAAGTTTTGTAGTAGCTCGGTCAAGTACAGCCGCGAAACCTTGATTACACCAATCTGCGCACTCACATCGAGGTCAAACCGCAACCCCTTCTCGGCCGCTCGCGGTGCAAACTCGCCATGTAACGTGCTAGCCAGCTCCATCAGATTAATCGTCTCCGTCTCGTCCGCCGCCCCACGCTCAGCGCGCGATAGGGTGCTAAGGTCATTGATCATTTTAGCGAGGAACATCACTTGATCGTGCGCCGCCACCAGCGCCTCATGCACCTTTTGGGTGTAGCCTTTCTCGGCGAGCAGTCGAGCATTATCGAGTGCTCCCTCGGCGATCGCTACCGGTGTGCGTAGTTCGTGGCTAACGACACTGATGAACTCATCACGCTCCTCTTCGAGGCTTTTTATCTTGGTGACGTCACGCAGAATCAGCACATAACCGTCAGTGCTGGAGCTGCCGCCCAAAATCGGCGCAAAGGTCGCCTCCAGCCGCAAATGATCGCCATCGCTGAGCGGCATGATCAGGTCGTCACGGGTGCGGATTGACGGTGATTTACTAAGCTCCTCAAATACGTCGATCGGTGTACCGCTAAGCGTCTGTAATTGAAATATCTCGTTAATGTGGTGGCCGTGGAGTGTGGCATTGGTATCTAACAGGCCGATCATCGCCGCATTATAAATCGTAATGACACCGTGAGCATCGGTACTCAGCACCGCATCAGTCAAGCTGTTTACCAACGTCATCATCTGGCTATGCTCTGGCGCGGCCTCCACCTCGTCGCGTACGCGCTGCTGACTGCGCCCCATGCGCCACCTGCCCATCCCTTGTTTCATATGATTTAGTATAGCACATGCTACACGTGCGGTGTATGGTTTTTCAGTACCGCTCGGTGCGTTTTGTAGGCCGGGTCGATGGCTGCGACCTCTCGCCAAAACGCGTCAGAGTGATTCATCTGGCGGGTGTGAGCTAGTTCGTGAATCAGCACATAATCAAGCAACTCAAACGGCAGGTTCATCAGTGCGATGTTCAGGCTAATCGTGCCGCGCGACGAGCAGCTGCCCCAACGGCTGGAGGCGTGCGTCAGTTTGACGGTTTGATAGGAAAAGTCGTGTTCCTCGGCCAGAAACTTGAGCCGCCGTGGCAGGTAACTTTTGGCTTCCTTGCGTAGCGCTGTGATGACGACTTCACGAATGCGCTGCTGGATGGCTGGAGTAGCGATGTCGGTGCCAGGCGGCAGCTTGACAAGGATGCGGGTGCCAGAGCGCTTGATAATGGGTTCAGTGAGCGTGGGCTGGGTCTCGATGATCAGGTGATGACTTTTACCAATTGATTGGTCGTGCGTGTAGTAGTGACCTTGTTGATGCTCGCTCAGGAGTTCGCGAATACGCGGCCGGGATGACTTGATAAGCATTTTTGCTGCGAGCAGCGGTGCGTACGTCGGCAAGCTGATCCGCAGCTGCCCGTTTGGCGCGACTTTCAGTGACACCTGACGCGCCAAGTGCGAGCGCCTCACCGTGATTTCGCCAAATTCAGCGTCAGTAATCGTTGGCATGTATAGCTCCTAGCTAACGCGAATACGACTGAACACTGGACGTTGCGGACGGCGTTTGGGAGTATCAGCCTGGGCAGCCTGCGGTTGGGTCGGAGTGGCTGTAGTATTCGGGCGCACGTCGGCCAGGCGCTTGAGCAAGGTGCGCGCTTGGGTGTTATAGGTGTGACGACCACTGATGACGACGCATGGCTCGCTGGGGTGCGGCGATGAGAATTGTTTGATCTTGGCGTCAAACGTTGCTTCATCGTTATCATTTGCCTTGAGCCAGCGCATCTTGGCGGTCGCTAGGTCAGTCTGTACCCAGACAAAGAGAATCTTATAACCAGCAGCGCGGGCCGTCTTGGCGAGCTCAACCCGCCAGGCTCGCTTCTCCGTTGCCCCTTCAAATACGATGGTTTGATGGGTCTTCATCAATTCCTTGAGCAGAGTGCCGCTCGCATAATTAACGGCCGCCTCATCATCGGATAATGCCGCTAAGATACCAGAGTCCAAATGCGGCGCATGAAACATCTCAGAAAACTCAGCCGCGAATTGCGACTTGCCCGCCCCCGGCACGCCCACCATGGCAATGATGTGAGGAGAAGAAAGTTGCAAAGGTTTCATATATGTTAGTATACACAAAAAATCCCCCTTATCCAAGGGGGATTCTCGCCTGAAACCTCGCGCTTCAGAATTAGATTCTCGGAGCGGTCAGTCTCTTACAGTTGGCGTCGGCTGGCGACGTATGCTAGGGCTGAGGTAACCAGTGCACCCAGGCCCAGACCACCGAGTACCATGTCGGTCATACCAGTTCGTGGTAGTGCGCTTGGTGTTGGTGGGGTCGGGGTGGTTGGCTTTGGATTACACTCTTCACTGTCGATACCGACGAACCGCTTGGTGTCTTCAGCTTCTTTCTTGGTAACTTCGCGGATTGTCTTGGTAGTGACGTCACAGACCTTGATCTTTTCACATTTACTCAGATCAGTGGTGTATGGTGGCGTGTTCTCTTTGCCCTTTTCGACTTTCTCGATGACACCAGTCTGGACGTTACATGCTTCAACTTTTTCTGGTACATCGACGGTTGCGTTATCGCAGCTATCTTTGTCGCCAGGAATCTCTGGGGTATCAACGCAGGCGGTGTTGACGACTTTACCGGTAACTTGTTCTTTGATGGTTGCCGTGATGGTAAAGGTCTTTGATGCGCCTTGTTTGAGCTCAGGGATTGTTGCTTTCCAGGTATTGTTCTGGATGGTACCCTCAGATGCTCGCAGGAAGGTGACACCTTGTGGCGCATTGTCGGTGACAACAGCGTTCTTTAGGTCAACGTTACCGGTGTTAGTGACGGTTACCTGGTATGGGAATTCGTTGCCAACTTGAACGGTCTTGTGCTCGACGCCATCAACCTTTTTCTCGATTTTGATGCCAGGGTTAGCCTTCGGCGTTTCTGGCTGGATGGTGAACTGCTTGACACAGTCGTTGCTGGTGCGATCACCAAGGCTGGTTGTGACCTTGACGCGAGCGGTGTAAGTGCCCGCCTCCTTGATGGTGGCGCTGGTCTCGCTGGTTAGCGCTGAAGTAGTGTTGCTGCGTGAGAAGACTTCCTTGCCTGAAGCATCGGTGATGCTAAAGGTGTATGACTTGACAGTTGCGCCGTTCTCGACTGTTGCGTGAGCCTTCAGGGCGACCGTGTTAGTCTGACGATTAATGACTGGCTGGTCAAGTGCTTTACAAGTAGCCACTGGCTGTGGTTTCGGTTTTGGTGGTACAACAACGTTGGTGGCGACAACTGGGTTACCGCATGGCGTCATGATGGCGAACTTAAAGCGACCCTGTTCATCAAGCCGAATGAAAGCTTGCTGTGCACTGCTCATGCGGCTGGCTGGAACGACCTTAGCATTGGTGCCTGAGATCGGTGTACCACCGCTAATATTACGGATGGCTGTCCGTGCGTTGGTGGCGACAACGGTGCCGTTATCGAGGCGAACCTCGCCGTTACGGTAGACTGCACCATTAACGTAGTTGCCGCTCAGCATCTCGTAGGAAATACCGAACGCACCGTAAATTGTTGATACGCCTTTGTTGAAATATCGTTCGCGCATCTCTTGTACCGACATGGTACCACAATACACCACGGCGTACTTGTCACAGTCGCGGGTATTGTCAATTGTTTCTGCGTTGGCGTAGTAGACCAGTCCTGCTCCGAAAGCAGCGACCAGCGACAGCGCCACGATCTTAAGCTTTGTACTTAATTTCATAACATCCTCCTCACTGGTTGTTTCTCCAATATTATCACACAAGCATTATTTTGTCAATAACTTATATCATATTTTTTCAAAATGGTTAGTTTGGGTCAGTTTGCAGAATATTTTTTTCTGTTATAATAGATGAGCTAACCCGTTAGCGCGGGGTGTAGGGGCATAGTTCATCGGCTAGAATGGCGGTCTCCAAAACCGCAGAGGTAGGTTCGATTCCTACTGCCCCTGCCACAATTTATGGCGTGACGACTTGATGAAAGTCGTTTTTTAATGGCTTGCTGTAGAATTGACGGCGCATATCAATTCGCCGCTTGTGAAAATAATGCCTTGATCTCGTGAAAAAAATGCCAGATACGCTTGAAAAAGCATAAGCGGCGGTCTATACTGGGAATAAGATGAGAATTTTGATGCTAGGGTGGGAGCTTCCTCCGCACAATTGTGGCGGCCTTGGTGTGGCGTGTTATCAGATGTCAAAGGCGCTGGCAGCACATGGCATTGATATTGATTTTGTCGTGCCCTACTCGGCCGAGCATCCGAATATTACCCATATGAACATTCACGCGGCCTCGCCGCTACCGCCGGGTTATCATGATCTCGGGGCGTATGATCATGGTGTCACGCCAGATACTGAGGATGGTGATGAGCACGGGCTTGAACCGATGCGTCGGTTACAGCGCCGCTATGGCAAGTTTGTCAGGCAGTTCGCTCGGATGTATCCACCGGACGCCATTCATGCTCACGACTGGCTGACGATGGAGGCCGGCATGATCGCCAAGGAGGTGTCGGGCGCACCGCTGATCGTTCATGTGCATGCTACTGAGTTTGATCGCTCGGGCGAACATTCGGGTAATCCCTTGGTGCATGAGATTGAGCAGCAGGGGCTGATGATGGCGGATCGAATTATCGCGGTTAGCCATATCACCAAGGACATGATTGTCAAGAATTATCACATACCGCCAGATAAGGTTGAGGTGGTATATAATGCGATCGACTTGGCTGACCTGCCGCCGCATGAGTACGACACGGCGACATATAAATACCTTGAGGATCTCAAGACTGATGGCTATACCATCGTTGGTGCGTTGACACGGCTGACGGTACAGAAAGGGCTGACCTATTTTGTGCGGGCGGCAGCTAGAGCGTTAGAGCGCTACGACAAGATCGCATTTTTGCTATCGGGTGACGGCGAGCAGCGGGATGAATTGGTGGCCTTAGCCGCGCGGCTGGGCGTGAGCGACCGGGTGATTTTCACTGGTTTTGTTCGCGGCAAGCAGTGGCGCGATGCCTACTACCTGATCGATATATTCATCATGAGTTCGGTGTCAGAACCGTTTGGGCTGACGGCACTGGAGGCAGCGCATCACGATACGGCCCTGCTCATCAGCAAGCAGTCAGGTGTTGGCGAGGTACTCCATAACATCATGCGGTTTGACTACTGGGATGTGGATAAGTTGGCGGATGAGATCGTCAATATTGCGCGCTCGCCAGGCTTGCAATCGGCATTAAAGCGTAATGTCAAGGATGAATACGCTCGGCTGTCGTGGCGGGATGCAGCCGAGCGGTGCGTCGCGCTGTATCAAGCATCGGCCGAAAGGAGGTGGGCATGAGCCGAGGCATCACCCTCTATCTCCACGTACATCAGCCGTGGCGGGTGCGGCGATACAGTATTTTTGACGTGGCGGCGCGGCATGATTATTTCGAGACCAATGATCCAGCCCAAAACAACGAGTTAATTTTTCACAAAGTTGCCGAGAAGTCATATCTACGGATGAATGCTCTATTGGAGGAACTGCTCAGGCGGCATCATGATTTCAAGCTGTCGCTAAGCATCAGCGGTGTGTTCCTCGAGCAAGCAGAGCGCTTTAACCCAGCGGTGATCGAGAGCTTTAAGCGGCTGGTTGCCACTGGCAAGGTTGAATTGGTATCAAGCCCGTATTATCACAGCCTGGCGTTCTTTTATTCGCGGCAGGAGTTTGAGGAGCAGATCCGCCGCCACCGCCAGAAACTACGTCAGCTGTTTGGCGTCGAGACCAGGGTGCTCGCAAATACCGAGCTAGCATATAACAACGACCTCGCCAAGTGGGCGGAGAACGCTGGCTTTAGCGGCGTGCTGGCCGAGGGTTGGGATGAGGTGCTGGATTGGCGCAGTCCAAATTATATGTATCGGCCGGTTGGTACGGAAACGATCGGGCTGCTGCTCAAGAATTATCGCTTGAGCGACGATATCGCCTTTCGGTTTAGCAATCGGTCGTGGGCGGGTTGGCCACTGACAGCGGAAAAATATCGGACGTGGCTGATGGAGGCGACGGCCGAGGCGCCGCTGGTTAATTTGTTCATGGATTATGAAACCTTTGGCGAGCACCAGTGGTCGGATAGCGGTATTTTTAGCTTTTTTGATCAGTTTGTTGCCTCGTGGCTCGAGGTTGGTGGTAATACCTTTTATACGGTGTCTGAGGCGCTGGCAGCCCATCGGCCAGTTGGCGAGATCAGTATGCCAGAGACGGTGACCTGGGCGGATAGTGAGCGCGATTTGACGGCGTGGAATGGCAATGATTTACAGAAAGAAGCGCTGCGGTATCTGTATGAGCTGGAGGCCGATGTACTGAGGAGTGGTGACGAGCAGCTGATCGCTGATTGGCGGCGATTGCAGTCGTCTGATCATTTCTATTATATGTGTACCAAGTGGTTTACCGACGGCGACGTCCACGCGTATTTCAGTCCGTATGATTCGCCGTACGAGGCCTTCCTCTATTATGTTAACGCAATTCGCGATGTGCGCTGGCGGCTGAGCGCGCATCGGTACGAGAGGTTTTGATGATGCTTCTCGCAAATGGCGGGTTGGCGGTTGAGCTTGATCAGTTTGGTCGAGTGAGTTCGCTGTCGTTCCCGCATGTTGGCCGCGAAGTTCAGAATCGTCAAGCCGTGCATCGGATCGGCGTGTGGGTGGACGGCGAGTTTTCGTGGATTGATGATGGCGCGTGGCGGCTGACGATGCGATTGCCACAAGGGGCGCTGGTGGCGCACACGGTGCTCAAGCATGAGCGGCTGGGGCTGGTGCTGGAATGCGATGATTTCGTTGATAGCAAGGTTAATGTATTTGGTCATAATATTCACGTGGTCAATCTGCGAACTGAGACACGCCAGGTGAGGTTGTTTTTGCATCAGGCGTTCCGGCTATACGATGATGGTCAAGCAATTGATACGGCGCAGTATGTCGAGGCTTCGCGGGCGCTGCTGCATTATCGTGGACGGCGGGCGTTTGCCGCTGGCCTACGGACATTTGATGGGCGTGATTTCGATCGGTGGACGGTCGGGCGATTTGGCGATGGGCTCGATGGAGCGTGGCGCGATGCGGAGGACGGTGAGCTGGCGGGCTGTCCGCATGAATATGGCATGACCGACTCAGTGCTGGGCTGTTCGCTGCGGCTAGCGGCGCTGGCGTCGGATCGCTGCACCTACTGGTTAGCGGCGGGGACGTCGATCAAGGAAGCGCTAGGGCTACACGAAAAGACACGCAGTGTTGGGCTGGTGCGGAGCTTGGCGCGGACGACGGACTTTTGGCACAAGTGGCTGAGTCCCGGTTTTCGCGCAGTGCAGAAATTGTCGCCAGCCCACCGCCAGACCTTCGTTAATTCCCTGCTGACACTGCGGGCTCACGCAGATGAATCTGGACTGGTACTGACTGATGACGCCGTGGGTGGCTGTCGTCTATACGACGCAGCATTCGCGCTGTGGCCACTGATTCGGCTGGGGTATGGCAATGAGGCGGCGATGTTTTTCGAAGCTTGTCAGCGGATATTTGAGACCGATGGCTACTTTGCGCCAGCATATTATACGGATGGTGAGCCGGTGGCGACTGATACCGCGTGGCGTCAAGACCGGCCGCCAATGCGACTGGCGGACGCGGCGGCGGTATTATTTATCTTTTGTCAATTTGCGACGTCGCGAGTTGGCATGGAGCGCTCGCGGCAGCTATATCAATCGGTGGCCGCCAAGGTAGCGACATTCTTGACGGATAATTGGGACAATCCAGCGGCGGATGACGACGCGGCATTTGTTTGGCGGTTGTCGCGCGCGGCACTGGAACAGGCGAGCGAACTCGCACAGCAACATGACGACCCGGCCAATGCGGTGCAGTGGCGAACCTGCGCTGACGATATCAGCACGCAGCTGGCGGGGCGTGATGCTGATGAGGTGACGATGGATGCGGTATACGCTGCCTATATGTTTGGTGTTGAGGGCGAGGCTGAGCAGACGAAGCAACTGGTTAGTCAGGCGGTGCAAACATTAGCGGCAGTTGACGGTCTGTTCAAGCGACGGGCGGATGATCCAGATAGTAGCGTGGTTGCTAGTTTGTGGCTAGCGCAATATTATATCGAGACGGGAGAGCTGGCGCGGGCAGAGCGAATCGTTGACTTGATCCGCGAGCGGCGCATTATGAAAACTGGCGTGGTGAATGAGCATAGTGCATCGTCGGCGGTGGCTTCGGCTGAATACATCAATACCTTGCTTGATATGATCGTGGCCCAGCGCTAAGGTCAGCGCATGGGAGTTAAGCCGGCTTGCTGATTTGGTCGTGTGTCACAAATAAAAAATCACCCCCGGCTGAGGGGTGATTCTCGCTTAATGTCATTAGCCCTTACGCGGCTTGACCTCGTTGCGGCCGAGGTTTTTCTTGGTCTCGGTGTAGGTTGCGTGCTGGCGGGCTACCGGGTCGTATTTTCGGAGCGTCAGCTTGCCCTGCCCCTTTGTGGTGCGGTTTTGGGTGTTGACCGTGGTGTAGTACGTGCGGTGGCCGCTCAAATTACTGACCAAACCAATCAACTTCCGCTTCGTGTTCTTCTTCTTTGCCATCTCTTTACTCGTTACGTTTATTTACAATCTTGACCGATTATAGCACAGATAATTAGGAAACGCTAGGGGCGCTGACAAGGAAAATTGCTCTTGCCCCCGAGCTAATACCAGCGTACCATCTCATCAAGTGGCCGGCGGCTGCGCGGGTGTGGCTGGTCGCTACGACTGGCGTACCCGAGCGCCAGCATGAGAACCGGCAGATCTTTGGCTGGGTCGATGAGCTGATGGGTTGTCAGTGCCTCTGTCGCTTGATCGATGGCAAATCCCTCAATCGGACACGAGTCAATCCCCCGCTCCGCCGCCACCAGCATCGCGAAGCCGAGGGCGATGTATGCCTGGTGTGCTGACCACTGATGCAGCCCATCAGGTGTGTCCATCAGCTTGAAATCTTTCTTGGCCCACTGCTTCCAGAAGGTCTTATAGGCGGTGCGCTCGACCAGATTCATGCGCTTTACATCACGGAGTATGTGATCGATGTGGTCGCTAAGCGCGTCGGCCGTCTTGGCGGTAAAAATCAGGAAATGACTGGCATCAAAGCGCGGCTTGTTAATCGGCGCACATTTCTTTAGATCTTGGCGCAGCTGCTGATCTTGGGCAACGATGACGTCAAATTGCTCAAAACCGTACGAGGTTGGTGCGAGGCGAATTGCCTCGAGGATCAGCTCCATATCCTGGTCGGAGATCTTTTTATCGGCGTCAAATTTCTTGCAGGCGTGACGAAAATCCAGCGCTTTGGTAATTTCCGCTGCTGAAATGGTTGGTTTGCTGGTCATTGGCGTCCTCCTTTTTGTTGCCTAATGATACGTTGCTCTTCGGGCGTAAATCGCCGCGATTCGCGCATTTTTTGGTAAGCTTTGTTGCGCGTCCAGGTGTCGATGTATCCGTTTTCTAGTTCAGCCAGCGTCAGCTCAAAAAAGTGCACTGCCGCCGTCGCATACAGCCAAGCTAGCGCCATTTTGACGTAATAGCCGTCGTGCTTGACGTTTCGCAGCGCCGCGAAAACCTGATCGATATGTGCTTTGTCCAAGAAATTAGTCATCAAAGAAATCACGCCGTAGCGCACTGTAAATTCGGCCTCGCTTTGTAGGCATTCTAGTGCAAAATCCCACCACAGTTCGCCAGCAAAGCGCCGCTTTTTCTCGATGAACACATCAATGTGCGCCCACGAATCAACGCGCGGCAAATATTGTTTAGTCAAATCAATCGCCGCCTGCTCATCGAGCCGAGCGTGCGTGATCAACAATCCGCACAGCAGCACGTAGTCAAATGACTTGTTCTTGGCCGTTAGTAATTTGCTAATGCCGGCTGCGCTCATGTCAGGTGCCAACCTCCTCGCCAGCCGCCGCAAATCCGGTACGCGTACGCCGATGACCGGCATCTTGGTATTGACGATGCGCTTGTTAAAGGCGGCGTAGGATTCGTTGCCTTGAGCAAGCATTTTGAGCTGGCGCGTGAGGTTGTGAAGCATATATTTATTATAACCTATAAGTGGCGCATTGCTAACGCTGCTCCCACTGTTTCGGCGAAACCTGGCATGAGCTTCATCTTGGGAACTTCTTCGAGATTAAACCAGGCAGCGGATTTATTTTCCCAATTAAGTCGTGGCGTAACGGTACTTGCCAGTTCAACGAGGACTGCAACAACATGCCATTCACGATCTAACTGTTGATCAATCTGTACAAATGGCTGGCTGAGCTTCATATTGATAATATGTTGCCTTGAAATGCCGATCTCTTCGGCTAGTTCACCATACGCGATGTCTTCGATACTAAGATTGGGGTCGTCGATAAAACCGGATATGCCGTTAATTAGCTCCGAATAGGCGATAACCTCAGCGCTACGTTTAGTCAGGAGGACTTGATCGCCCGAGAGAACAACACAGTTTAACACAAAACACACACGTTCATCAGTATAGTTAACTCGTCCATCTTCAAAGCGTGGATAATCAGCCGTAAGGTCGCGAATGCGTTGCATGTAGGCGGCAGACGATTGCTTGTCCATGTTTAGTACAAATAATCTAAAAATTAAAATGGAGCCACGATCGGGGCTTGAACCCGAGACCTCATCCTTACCATGGATGCGC
>CAUUMU010000002.1:0-62145 GCA_963546435.1 uncultured Candidatus Saccharibacteria bacterium | reverse complement strand
AAACCGGCGTGCGGTAAAACGTACCGAGGGTTCGAATCCCTCCCCTTCCGCCAGACACGACATCATGAGAGAAAGATTAGAAACATTAGCCAAACGGGGGGTCGCTACTATAGCGGCCCTCACTTCATTAGCGCTATCAGCGTCCAGCCACCCGAGCATCTCGCCCGAGCAAGCAAAGCACACTTACGTCGTTGGCATGGGTGATTCAGTCGCCAGCGGGGCAGGGCTAGGGAATTACGACGACACAACAACAGAGTGCCGGCGCTCACCCGAAGCTTATGCGCGGCGACTTGAAGAGTTTGGCATTCCTTCAGACAACATTACCCTCGTGGCCTGCCGTGGCGCCGGGCCAGAGCATATCTCCGGCCAGCAGTTTGACGACCAGCCGCCGCAAATCAACGCCCTTAGCCCCGAAACCGATATTGTCACGCTGACGCTTGGCACCAATATGGTTGACCTCAACGTAGTGTTCGACGCCTGTTTGCACGGACGATGCGGTACGCGCAGCGAGATGTATATCGATGTCTTTCGCCGACTGTACTCAGACGAATATCGTCAGTCGCTCGAGCAAGCCTACCGCTCTATCCTTGAACATGCCCCCAACGCCCAGCTATACATCAACCTCTATACCACACCCATCCAGCCACGCGACATCTGTCCAACGATTATCAATAACGACACTGATCACTTTGTCGCCAGCTTTATCGAGACGGTCAATCAAGCTATCCGCGACGTTGTGGCCAGCATGCACGAACCGCGCATCACCCTGGTCGAGCCGCCAAAGGACGTCGATGCTTGCGCTACATTCGGCCTTGGTGTGGTAACTGGAGGTGATGACGTGGGCCATCCGACCGCCCATGTCCACCACCAAATCGCCAAGGCAACCGCCGAAGCCATCCTGCATGATAATAACGCTCCACCGAAAGCCCGCACATGAAAATTACCATCCTCACCATTGGCAAGCGGCACGAGCCCTGGGTAGAGCCAGGCATCACGCGCTTTTTAGAGCGCCTCAGAGCGCCATTCGCCGCAGAAATGATCATCATCCCACATTCCGGCCAAATCGGCGACAGGGCGCGCCAGGACGAGTCAGAGCGCCTGATATCTCGCCTCAGGCCGCACGATTTCATCATCCTCCTCGACGAGCGCGGTCGCAACCTGAGCTCGCCAGAACTATCGCAGCTCATTCTCGATCATACCGATCAGCACATCGTTATCATCATTGGCGGGGCCTATGGCGTCACCGAGACGCTTCACCGGCGAGCCGACATCGTTTGGTCGCTATCACGCCTGGTATTTCTGCACCAGCTGGTACGGCTCATTCTCGCCGAGCAGCTGTACCGCGCCCAAGAGATCGCTCGCGGCAGTTCGTATCATCACGACTAGGGTTTGGCGGCGTCTTTGCAGCAGCCTTTTTATCATTCCCATGGCGAGCGATAATCCCCACGCGAATGTCCCGCGCGCCAGCCGCTCGTAGTGTCTGGGCCGCCGCTGTAATCGTTGAGCCAGTGGTGAAAATATCATCCAAGATCAGATAGGGAACATCAGCCCGAGCGCCACGCGCCCGGAAAAACTGCTGTGCCTGCTTTCGACGCTCAGCCGCCGAGCGAGCATAATGCTGCGTCACATTCGTCTGTCTGACCAAGGGTCGCTCGACCCTCAGTCCCCGCCGCCGGGCAAATTGCCGAGCAACCAGCAACATATGATCATAACCGCGCTTACGAATATTGGCAGGGGCCGTCGGCACCGGTACAACCACCGTCGAGACGTCGTATTCTGGGAGTAATTCGTCTAAGAGACCAGCTAACACCCCACTAGCAGCACGCACGCGATGAAACTTATAATCATCAATCAGCCGCGCCACCGCACCTCGCCGCCACAGCACACAGTCTAGCGCCCTGTAGGGCAGGGCATGTCGCCGACAGGCATTGCCATTAGCGCACGGCTGCCCACAAATCACACAGACCTGATGGCGGCTCCGCTTCACCGCCTCAAGACACGACCGACACAAAAGCGAGCCAGTCGCACCACAACCATAACAATAATGCGGCGCGATATATGATAATAGCGCATCAATAGGCATTTTTCGCTTTTTCGCCTTTCACTCTTGATTATAGCGCACATAACCGTTATACTAATAGATGATATTGTCAATCAGCCTATAAAGGCGGAGGAAACATGGCACGCAAAAACGACGATTTGTTAATTGAGGATGAGCTAACTGCAGCTTTCTTGAATGATGATCTGGCTAATGACGCGCCGCAACCAGCCGCACCCGCAGCAGCACCGGCTACCGCAGCGCCCACCCCTGATGATGATTGGGAGGACGAAGCAGATGATTTGATGGGGCAGCTGGCAGTCGATGTATTTGAATCAGAAACCGAACTTATTATCAAGGCCCGGACGGCTGGTGTTGATCGTAACGACCTAGACGTTAGCATCTCCGACGGCATCCTCACGATCAGCGGCACCCTATCAAGCGGCGACGAGACCGATGTCAAGAACTGGCATATCCAAGAATGCTACTGGGGCGAATTTAGCCGCACCCTGGCGCTGCCCGTCGCGGTCAACGAAGAAGGCGTCAAGGCCGAACTCAAAGACGGCGTGCTCACCATCACTTTCGAGAAAATTAAACAAGAACGTGCCAAGAAAATCCAGGTTCTCTAATTCAAAAGACGAACCAGTGTTTAATTGTTAAAACCGCAATAAAAACTAAACCCCCGGAAGCGCCGGGGGTTTATAAAGACCTAACGTGATCCCTACGAGCCAACGCCAGTGGAAGTAACCAGTACGAAGTTAACGATAGCGTAGGCAAAGATCGCCACCACTAAACCAATTACTGCGTACATGATGGTGTTTTTGGCAGTAGTCACCTTACTCGAGTCACCAGATGAGGTCGTGTAAAGGATGCCGCCCCAGATCAACATAATCACCGACAGAATACCAACAAAGTAGAGGATGCCATTGACAACATTCTTAACAAGATCATTTGGCCTATCAACACCGTTAGCGGCACCGTCGCCCTTGGCGGCATCTGCGCCATTTCTAAGGTTATATTGTGCGTTCGCCACCGGCACTGTCGCAAATGCCAGCACCGTCACAGCGAGCACACCAGCGATGATAACTTTGAGTTTATTCATTTAATTACTTCCTTGTTTAGGGTTAATGTCATTTCAGCTGTTATTCTATCATCATTTAGCTACTTAAACAAGCCAAAGACCCAGTTAACGATGGCATACGACATGACCACCACAACGATACCAATCACCGCGTACATGATGGTGTTTTTGGCAGTGGTCGCTTTCTGGCTATCGCCTGACGAGGTAATGTACTGAAAACCGCCCCAGATCACAACAATAACTGCCACCGCACCAACAAAGTAGAGAAAGATATTAACCACCTCGCCAATGGTGGTACCGATAGGCTTCGTGCTCATCTCCTGTGTTCGAGCTGCATCCAAACCGCTCTGAAACTGGGCCGATGCGGACGGCAGGGTGATCGGCATGACGACAGCCACGGCAGCAACCGCTACTGACAAGACGGCGGCTACGAGGGTTTTTCTATATCGTTTCATACATTTCTCCTTTTTTCTTATATTTTGCCAAACACAAAGTCAACGATAGCATACGATAGAAGCGCGACGGCGACACCGATCACCGCGTACATGATGGTCGATTTGGCGGTTTTGACCTTGTTAGAGTCGCCGGCCGAGGTTACATACTGAAAGCCACCGATGATGATCATGACGACAGAGATGGCGCCGAGGATGAGCAAGATAGCATTGATGAGATTCTTAAACAGCGGCTGCACCGTCGCGCCACGGTTTTTACAGACTTCACCACTGGAGCCCGAGCAGGCGCCGTAAATGTCGACATTCTGGGCGGATACGCTTGATGCCACCACTAGTGGGGCAACGAGCGCCGCTATCATGCCGATAATGACTACGAGTTTTTTCATATTGCCGATCCTTTCATGCCACTGATGACAAAGTTAGTTATGAGAAATGCGGAGAGGATGATAATGATGCCGATAATGGTACCGAGAATGGTGTTTTTCGCCTTGGTGAGCTTGTTAGTGTCGCCGCCCGAATTAGCGTAATTGATACCGGCCAGCACCAACATCAAAATCGCGATCGCCCCGGCAAAGAAATACACCGTATTGAGGATGTTACCCAGTGCATCCGCCGAAGCACTGTTCGTCGGAATGCCCAGCGAATCTGGCGACCCCAATACACCGGCTACAAATCGCATCATGACCGTGGCAACCCCAATCCGTCAGCCACGACATTCACCAGTGCCACCGAAGCTATAGCAATCACTAGGCCGATCGCCGCATTAATCACCGTCTTCATACCATTAGCCATCTGATTCGCATCACCGCTACTGGTCAGATATAGAAAGCCGCCGTATATCACAAAGCCGACCGTCACAAAGCCCGCCAGCTGCAATAGATCCTCGACAACGTTCAATATCGCCCGCCAGATAAAGCCGTTGAGCGTGGCGTAATTACCCGGGTCGTTTTGGGCGCGCTTATCGTTATTGTCGACAATCGCTTTGAGATTACAATCCGACTTGGTCAGCCCGTCGTACCACGGCTTGAGTGTCAAGATGTTGCCGCCACAGGCCGCGCTAGCCGGCGTTGCCTGAACCACCGACAACATCAGCGACCCCGCGATCATCAGCCCCAGCGCGATCACAATGTGCTTCATCAGAACACCCCCCCAGGGATCAGGAAGTTAGTGATAGCCACAAAAAACGCGAATATGATGAGGCCGACGGCAGTATTGACCCAAAGCTCTTTGGCTTTTTTGATATTGTCCGGACTACCACCAGACGCAGAATAGAGAATACCGCCATATATCACCGTACCGACTGCCAAGATGCCGATACCAGCAGTCATGATCTGGATAACCATTTTGATGATACCGAGAATAGCAGCATCACCAGTCGCACCGCCACAGTTAATGATTGAGGTCTTTGCGCCGCCGCATTCACTCTCAGCTAACGCAGGCATACCAGACAGCACGACGCCGTAGATAATGGTTGCGAGAAAGATGGCGGTGATGAAAATATTTCTTTTTGTCATAACGGATCTCTTACCCTAAATTGTAAAATAGTGGCAGGAAAAATGCAAACGATTTCTTGAAAAAGCCATAAAAGTTTGCTATCATACGGAAAGTTATGCGCCCGTAGTGAAGTTGGCCTATCACGCCTCCCTGTCACGGAGGAGATCGCCGGTTCGAATCCGGTCGGGCGCGCCAGAATTAGATTTTTGTTATTCAACAACCCATTTTTCTAAAACATAAGGGTTGTTTTATTTACTTTGTTACCGCGGGGGTATTGCTAAATATACAGAATGTGTTACAATGATGTTATTCAGAGTTTATTACCTACTCTGAGGTGGATTAAAACTACTCTATGACTGGCCACAGGCCAGAGAAAGGACTCCAAGCGTTATGGAAAGACACGACCATGACCCAAGTAGTTCATTAGGTGACAGGCCGTCTCTTCTTGAGAGGGCTAAGGATAAGTTTAAGGTCTGGGGAGCCGGTGTTGCTCTCGGCGCTACAGTTGTAATGGGCCTTGCAGGCTGCGGTAGGGGCGATCGTATAGCAGTACCGGAGCAAAGCCCATCATCAAGCGCTTCACTAGACCCATCAGAGTCACCATCTGCCTCACCATCACCGTCTGAGACTGTTGATCCAGAAGTGGCAGCACGAATGCGGGCCAGAGAAGAATACGACGAACAAGTAAAAAAAATTGATAAAATACCGTACGACGAATTCATTAAGCTACCGCCAGAGGAGAGAAACAAGATTCTCCAAGCAGAAATCAACTACTTGGAGAAGTCTGGCCGTACGGAAGATAAGACAGAGCCCATACTCTACCCGAAAGACAGTCTACCCTTTGGTGACTACTATAAGAAGTCACCTGCGGACCGAGATCCAAAAAAGATGCTCACTGATCCGTTTCTTGCTGTCCAAGCTGCCCTCTACGGGAGGTTTACTTACACGAATAAAGACATAAAGCAAAACTACGAGGATTATGCTAAAAAATTAGCATCAGAAGCCTTTTTGAATCCCCAAATGGACATGGACAAGCTGCTTGAGGAGATGCGGGCCGGCAAAATCTCGGATGAAGAGTATTTCGCTAAACGTAAAGTAATGGAGCTCATTCATAAAAGAGCAGAGCAGATTAGGTCTAACTCCGGTAGTTCCGAAGACGATGTCGAGCTCTGGAAAATAAAAGACATTGAGGTCTTTCCTGCCAGCCAGTCGGATGTAGTGGTTGATCCCAAAACGGGCAAGTCGCTTGAGACGCATATTACGCACTTCTATTCCTACGACGGGAATAAAAGAGGTTCTACACCGGACGGCCAATTCTACAAAATTGTTTCGGATCCAACAGTGAATAGGTGGAAGATTGCAGGATCTTCACACTCAGGCCCTATTCTTTCTAAATAGCGTCAATGACGCATCTGACAAAAGAAGAGCTAGTTTTTAGCTCTTCTTTTGAATTACTAGCAATAGCGTGGTAATATATTCTCATAATGCTTACGCAAAAAAAGACCCCGCATCAACGTATTCGCATTACCTTGGTTGGGCTGGCCGCACTGTTAGTCGTTCCGATGCTCATGACGTTTTTTGCATTGTCACCGACCGCTAACGCGGCTCGGGCGCGTCTTGATCATTCTCCATATCTCGCTCAAGTCAAACAGCTCCTACTCGCACGCGCCATGCATGGTTGTATCGTTGGCGGTGCCGGGTTTGACGGAAATCTTACCTCCGCAAAGGTTGCGAGTGGCGACTGGGGTGGTGCCATTACTACCACTGTCGGTCCAATTCTTGACGGCGATGATGACGGGCTGTTTGATTGTAAGCAAGTGGTATCTGCTGCGCGAAACGCATTCGGCTACGGTTCTTTTACTGATATGTTCTGTGCGCTAAAAGGTGAATGGCGAGATAACGCCAACCTTGACTGTACCAGCAATATTACCAAGGGCGAGTACAGCGGCGATAAGTGGAATATACCGAGAGACAGAGGAGTATATGCGATCCAAGTCCTTGAAAAAAAGGCCGGCAAAAGCCTGAAATTCGACTCAGCATTAGTCAACTACTCTATGGCAATGGCGGCGCTCTTGTCGGGCCAAAAGATTGGCTGTAAAGCCGAATGGCGAGGATACGATAGCGGAGATGACGCCGCAAGTAATGACATAAAGGCCGATCAGCGTAACAAAAAAATAGCCGTTGCCCTAGCTGATGGTACGGTAGCTTATGGATACTATTATATACCCGACGCAAATAAAAGTGTCCCCCTATTTAGCGGGGCAGGAGCGCCTTATACCGCTCCTGGCGGCATAGACACAAAAATGTCATGTGGGCGAATCGCGCAATGGGCATCAGACAACGCTGAAGCAGCCGCAAAATCAGCAAAAACCGAGGCCGCTGATAACACTCGTAAGGCCATCTATGACGCCCTCCTAAAAAAATGCATCGAGAAAAGCGGCGGAGGCGCCGGAGGGCCAGCGGAGCAAATATGTAAACAACAAGTTGACAGCTGGATGAGTGCCTGTAAGGATAAGCTGCCGTCAAGTGGCGCTGTGGCGAGTTCTGAGGAGTATGTCAAATGTATTGCTGAGCAATCAAAGTATAAGGATAAAGAGATCAGCGACGCCCTCTCTGGCATCTCCGCCGACACCCCCTCTGGCCAGAGCGGAGGCGACGAGAAAAAGCCAGAGTGTGCCGTCAAAGACCTCGGTTGGCTCATTTGTCCAGTCGTTAATTTCTTGTCTGATATTTCAGACGCAGCTTTCGCCATGATCGCTGACAACTTTTTAAAGATTGAGCCGGATCTTGCCTCTGGGAGTGAAGTACAGGCAGCCTGGGGAATTATGCGCAACATTGCCAATGGCGCGTTCATCATTATGTTTCTGGCAATCATCATCTCTCAGCTCACTGGCTTTGGTATCTCAAACTACGGCATCAAAAAGATGCTGCCACGGCTCATTGTCGCCGCAATCCTGGTGAATGTATCAATTTACATCTGTCAAATTGCCGTTGACCTGTCTAACATCCTCGGCTATGGCCTGCGTGCTGGCATCGGCGGCATTGGCGACGAGATTACCCGAGCAAATGAGATCTTTCAGTCAGGTCAGGGGCGTGGTACATGGGGGGGCTTTGCGCTAACCGTCCTCGCCGCAGGCACGGCCGGGATCCTCGCCCTCGCGGTTTTGATTGGAGCGCTTGTTTCTGGGCTGGTTGTTATGGCGACCATTGCTGTACTACTCATCGCCCGTAAAGCACTCATCGTCATCCTCATTGTTATCTCACCGCTGGCTTTCGTTGCCTTTCTGCTACCAAATACCGAAAAATTATTTAGTAAATGGCGCTCAATCTTTGTGGGGCTACTCATGGTCTTTCCGACAATCGGCCTGCTGTTCGGCGGTGGCATACTAGCGGGGGCCATCGTTAAGGCCGGGGGTGGAAACGACATGATCATGCAGATTGTTGGCGAGCTGATCAAAGTCCTGCCGCTCATCGCCGTGTGGAGTGTCCTTAAGAAAGCCATCGACGTCGCCGGGTCAATCAGCCAGCACATCAACAACGCCGGTGGTCGCCTCGGTGGCCTCGGTGGCAGCGCCAAAAACTGGGCAAAAGATAGGTATGCCAATTCACGACTTGGTCAGATGCAAGATTTTCGCAAGAAGCAAATAGCACGCCGCAAAAAGCTTATACGAGCCGGGGCCTGGAAGGGTGACGGGCTTATAGATCACATATGGAGAAATCGGATGTCTGATCTTAACGATAAAGCTAACAAGAGTGAGTTAACAAACAATCGATGGGTCGGAGGAGATTTGGGTAGGAGACTGGCTGCCGAAGGTCAAGATGCCGTTGATGACGAAGAGCGCGAGACAGCAAAGCGTCTGCTTGATTATCAATACGACGGTGATGCAGCTGCTGCATTGAGGGGCGCAGGTAACAACGAAGCACTGAAACATCTTGCTTTCAAAAAAATGGCATCAACCGGCAAGCACGGCGCCCAGCAGATGTATGATTACCTTCAGGGTGGTGGAACTATTAGCAATCGCCGCATGGCAGAAACGCTTACCAGTATGCAGGAGTACCACGCGGGGCTGTTCGAGATGGGTACGAACGCCATTGATCAAATGGAGCAACATGGTGCAAATTCAGTTAGCTTTAGCCAGCAACAAATGGCTGAGTTGACCGCCCAGGGGCTTAACGGATTAAGCGATGAAAAATTAGCACGACAGGCATCTGGTGCAGTTAAGATTGCTGGTGAAACCGAGTTTACCAAGGGAGGCCAGAGGATGGTTGGTATTTCTGCCGAACGGGCAGCCTCAGTGCTGGATAATAAGCGCATTAATACTTCAATATCAGGCAGCACTCGTGCCGAGTTTGAGAATATACGAAACGGCGGCACAGGAACTAATGAGATCAGAATACCTCACGATACTGCACCGTCAAACAATATTACCGAAGCAATTCCGTCAGATACCCCGATGGGGCGGACATTCGTCGCCGGAACAGGGAGGGGGCCAGCTCCACCGCAATCCCCGCCTTCAGCACCGCCAAATAATCAAAATAATCGCAATAATCGAAACAGCAATCCACCTACCGCCAGCTAAAAACTATTGACTTTTCTCTGTAAAAATGCTACCATTGTCGGTAATGGAGTGGTTACGTTCACAAGGGCGATCGTCGATGCGATGGTTGCAGTGGTTTATATTGCTGGCGGTGGGCCTCCTAGTCAGTGTTTTTTTGAGTACGGTCGTAACCTCGGGCCAGGCGCTGGCGGCGGACGCAAAATGGGATAGTAGCAAAATATCCTACGACAACGAAACCTTTGAGCGAGTTTCCGACGTCGACAAACTAAAGGCCCTCAACTTAGGGTCTGACCAAGTGGTCTACATGTCAAAGAAAACTGTAGCCAATAATCAAGACGTTCGCGTCATTCACTTTCCGTCAACAGGCGACCTCGGATCAATGACCTCGGTATCTCTAACGACGTTCACGTACACTGCGCCAAACACTTACACCAAGAAGGAATCGACCACACTATCAATTGACCCTCCGAGTCAAAACTCTGCATCTTCGTGCGAGGTTGCCGGTGGTATCGGCTGGATTCTTTGTCCTGTTTCGGCGTGGTTGGCTAGCTCCATCGACTGGATGTTTGGAGTGCTTAAAAGCTTCCTCGTGGTGCCGCCGCTTCAGACGGGTAATCAGACTAGTGGTATCTTTCTGGCCTGGAATATCGTTCGCAATATCGCCAACGGTATCTTTATCATCATGTTCATAGTCATTATTTATTCACAAGTTACTTCTATGGGCATCTCCAATTATGGCATCAAAAAGATGTTGCCTCGATTGATTGTCGCGGCGGTACTGGTTAATTTGTCGTTCCACGTCTGCGCCATACTCCTCGACCTGTCAAACATCGCCGGAAGTGCACTCCAAGACATGTTCATGAATATTCGTAACACAGTCGCCACCCTGGGCGGATCTGCACCAGCATCTGAACCAATGACCTGGCAAGAGGTCACCTTCCAGATTTTGGGAGGCGCTGCCGGCGGTGCGGCGTTGGCTGCCGGAATCGTCATGCGAGCCGAGCTACTTCCTTTTATTGTGCCGCTTTTGTGCGGCATTGGACTCGTTATTCTTCTCGTTGTTATCATTATGGCCGCCCGTCAGGCGTTGATCGTTATTTTGATTATCATTTCACCGCTGGCTTTTGTGGCTTACTTGTTGCCAGGCACAGAAAAGTGGTTTGACAAGTGGAAGGATATCTTCTTGACGATGCTGATATTCTTCCCGGGGTTTGCGGCAGCCTTCGGTGGAGCGCAGCTCGCAGGCTCAGTCATTATGCAAAACGCCGCGGGACCGAACGGGGCAGTGATGTATATCCTCGGTATGGCAGTCCAGATCGCGCCACTCGCCCTGACGCCGTTAATGATCAAGTTGGGTGGCGGACTCCTTGGCAAATTCACCGGCCTCGTCAATGACCGCAGCAAGGGATTATTCGACCGATCTAAGAACTGGGCAAAAGAGCAAAGCGAGATTACGAAACGCAAAAAACTCAACAAACGTCCAGATAGCAAATTTACCCCAACGGCATGGCGACGCAGACTGGCGCAGTCATCGCAAAATCGTAAGGATAGGCTCAAAGAGTTGCAAGATGAATCTGATGTTATACGAAAGGGGACTGGTTCCTATGCTAAGATTGATCAATACCGACGGATGGTTAACGAAGACAAAAAGGCTATCGAGGGTCGGCTAGAAGCCGCTTGGGGCAATCATCTGATGTCTAATTCCGCCGCCTTTGACCGATACGCACAAGCACAATCATGGTCTGAGCAGGCTGAGGCTTCTAAGGGAGCGGCTGACACTTATTATAAGTCGATGCGGGCACTCAAGCCTACCCAGACCAATGAGTTGTCTTCGTCGTTCCAAGAAAGCCTGGAGCGTGCCCGAGGAGCGGCGCAGCAAGTGGCTCTCCAGGGCCTGCAGAACGCTTCATCGCAGCGTGTTGCCGATGATCGATGGGCAAATGAACTGAAAGAAAACGAGACGATGCGCAATCTGGCTGGACAAGTCGAACAAATATACTTCGGTGACAGTCGCGGTGCCGATCGAGCAATTGCCATGGCAGAACAAACACTCAGCAATGCCTACAACGAAGGCGTCGAGAGCGCAAATCGCTTGCTTGATCGATACAATGCCGATGAGTTTGACATGGTAGATATGGCTCTTGGTGCTATCGGTAGCGAGGTCAAAGGCATTACCGTTACCAGGGATGTCAAGGCTGCGTCACTTCGTCGTGTTCTCGGCGGTAAGAATATTAAGGCTATCAAGTCGTTGACCAGCCAGCTTGACTTTGCCCACCTTGACGATGCCCTTGCCCAGGAAGCTGGCGACGCTCTCAAGAACAACCCGGCACGACCGTTCTGGATCGGATCTTCAATTGCTAATAAGATTAAGATTAATAATATGCCATGGTCTGGCCAAGAATTTATCACCCAAACGACCATCAAGGCGCTTAGCGAGGATAAATTGTCGACCGAGGGCCTGGTCACACAAGACGCCGTCTATCTTAACACCCTGGCCGATATGATTGAAAATTCGAACTTCCGAGGACAAATTTCACAACAGCATCTTCAGATTCTGCGCGATCGAATAAATGAAGTACGGACGACTCCGCAATATAGTGGTCGTATTGGCGAAAGTATCGGTGCAATTAAGCGAATGGAGGCGGCCCTTTCGTATCTGCCGCCAACAGAAACCTAAGCTAATCTGCTATAATAATACCCAATGGCCGTCTACAAAGTTCCCCAAGATGTGGAAGCTGAAGATAAGCTGCTCGGGCCGTTTAGTTTCAAGCAGTTTATTTTCTTGATCGTCGCGATCGGCATGATTGCGCTGGCGTGGGGGCTATTCTCGGTGCTGCCGCCACTGGCGATTATCCCGGTACCGGTTGCGCTGTTTTTTGGGGCGTTAGCCTTGCCGCTGCGCAAGGATCAGCCGATGGAGGTTTACCTCGCGGCGGTTATTTCGTTCATTCTCAAGCCCAAACAACGACTGTGGCGAGCCGATGGCATTGAGCGAATGGTCGAGGTGATCGCCCCACGGGTTGAGGAAAAGCAATACGGCAAGGGGTATGACCAGGCCGAGGTCAATCGCCGGCTGTCATATCTGGCGACACTGGTGGACACGCACGGTTGGTCGGTGCGCGGTGTCGATAATCCAAACAGCTCGGTGATGAACAGCTCGATGCAGGCGGATTGGTACAACGAGGCCCAGACTGCCCAAGACCCGCTTGATCCAAGCAGCAAGACAGCCCGCGCCTTTGAAACACTGATTGAGCGGGCCGACGAAAAGCGTCATGATGACATTGTCCAGCAAATGCAGCGGGCCCAAGCCACCCCAACTACCCAGACCGCCCAAGACAACCAAGACGACCAAGCCCTCTCGCCGCAACCCTCGACCTTCGACCCCTATCCAACTATGCAGCAGTCCATCATCACGCCCATCAGCGAGCAGACGACCGCGACGGCCCACGCCGACCAGACGCCCCCTAGCACAGCACCCGTCTCGCCTGCTATAATGGACTTAGCGCGTAATCACAGCGACCTATCGGTCGCCTCGCTCCAACGAGAGGCTGGCCGTATCCAGAAAGAACACGATAAGGAAGTCGTGATTTCGCTTCACTAGGTGGGATGTCTATGCAACCAGATCAGCAACAGCAACCATATCACTATCCACCAGATGCAGCCGCTGCACCACAGTTTGGTGCACCGTCAAATTCGCCGACCATGCCGGGGGTCATTGCCTCTGGGCCTGACCCAGTCTCCACAGAACCAACCTCACCGTACGCTCAGTTTCCTGATCAATTCAGCCCGCTGCCACCATCGCAATCGCAAACACAAGCACCAACCCAGCCGACGCCAAGCACGCAACCCGCGGCACAACCAACCCCCAACTTGCCGCCCGCACCCGAGTCCCACCAGCCACAACCAGCCCTGCAACAGCCCGCCAAGCAGCCGGCCAGTCAGGCAAAACCTCAACAAAAAGGCCCGACCAGCACCCAGAACACGCTGCTATTTTCTGAGATGCGCGAGAACATGATTATCATGAATGACGGCAGCTTTCGGGCAATTGTTCAATGTCAGTCAATCAACTTCGATCTGATGAGTGGCCGCGAGCGTGAGGGAATTGAATTTAGCTACCAAAACTTCCTTAACTCGTTATATTTTCCGGTTCAAGTGCTCATTCGCTCACGGCGCGTTGACATCGGGCCGTATATCGACCGCCTGATTGACATCCGTCGCAACCAAGACAATATGCTCCTGAACGTGCTGATGGACGACTATATCAACTTCATCGATGTCCTCGCCCAAGAGGCCAATATTATGGACAAGGATTTTTATATCGTTGTGCCGTATTATCAGAGCGGCGACATGCAGGTTATTAAACAGCAGGCCAAGGGTCTGTTCGATAGTTTTTTTGGCGGCAAGAAAGACAACACCGTCACCAAGATTGAACAAACCGCCTACGAGAAGGCCAAGGATGAAATTAAGAACCGAGTTGATTCGGTAATGAGCGGACTGTTTCAGATGGGCGTAAAGAGCGCGCAGCTTAATACCAAACAGCTGGGCGAATTATTCTACAGCTCATACAACCCTGACGTGGCGCCACAGCAGCCACTCAGTGTTGGTGCCGATGAACTGGCGACAACCTATGTCCGCAAGGGACAGGGCGAGTCGCCACATGGATATGGAGGAGCACGACATGGCTAGGAAAAAGAAGCTGGACGCCATTGATATCGCCGCCCAACAGCGGGCCCGCGAGCAGGCCGAGGTTGAGCAGGCCTTTCTCACCGGTGTGAGAACCCTGCGTGACTTCATCGCCCCGAGCAGTCTCGAGCTCAAATCCGACCACTTCCGCCTCGGCTCAAAGTATGGGCGCACCATGTACGTCTACGGCTATCCGCGCGAGTTATACACCGGTTGGCTCAGCTCGGTGATCAACATCGACGAGGTGCTGGATATTAGCATGTTCATTTATCCAGTTGACACCCAGGTGGTGCTCAACAACTTACGCAAGAAAGTGACTCAGCTTGAGGCCAGCCTCAGCATCAATTCCGAGAAGGGCAAGGTGCGCGACCCAGCGATGGAAGCGGCATTACAGGACGCCGAGGAGCTGCGCAACCAGCTACAGATCGGCTCGGAAAAGTTCTTCCGCTTTGGCCTTTACATCACGATTTATGCCGACAGTATCGATGAACTCAACTTTATCCAGCACAAGATCGAGACAATTTTTGGCCAGCAGCTGGTATTCTCTAAGGTTGCCTCGGCCCAGCAGGAGCAGGGCCTCAACAGCACCATTCCGCAGCTGACCGACCAGCTTCAGGTTCGCCGCAACATGAATACTGGCGCTATTTCTACCAGCTTTCCGTTTACCTCGGCCGATCTGACCGACGGCAAGGGCGTGCTCTACGGTATCAATATGCATAACAACGGTCTGGTGATTTTTGATCGCTTTTCTCTCGAGAATGCTAATATGGTGGTGTTCGCGAAGTCTGGTGCTGGTAAGTCGTTCACCGTCAAACTGGAGGCACTGCGCAGCATGATGCTTGGTTCAGACATCGTGATTATCGACCCAGAAAACGAATACCAGAAACTGTCCGACGCCGTTGGCGGTAGCTACATTCGACTGAGCCTCAACAGCGATACCCGCATCAATCCGTTTGATCTACCGCGAGTAATTGATACCGATGAGGCGGACGATGCACTGAGGGCGAACTTGGTGACGCTGCACGGGTTGTTGCGACAGATGCTGGGCGGCTCACAGACGACAGCGGGCGGGCAGATTATCGCCGGACTGACGGCCGCCGAGGAGGCTGATATTGACCAAGCGCTGATCGACACATATGCTCGCGTCGGCATCACCGCTGACCCATTGACGCACCATTCGACACCGCCAACTATCGCCGACCTCTACGATACGCTGCTTCATATGGGCGGCACCGGGCCAAGCCTCGCCCAACGGCTCCGCAAGTTTACCTCGGGTACTTTCGCTGGTATCTTTAGTCAGCAGTCAAACATCGATATCAATAACACCATGGTGGTCTTTAATATCCGTGACCTCGAGGACGAACTGCGGCCGATCGCCATGTATATTGTGCTCAATCACATCTGGAATATTACGCGTACCGACCAGAAACGGCGCATGCTCATCGTCGATGAGGCGTGGCAGCTGATGCGCTACGACGACTCGGCCAACTTCCTGTTTTCTCTCGCCAAGCGCGCCCGCAAATACCAGCTCGGCCTCACGACCATCACCCAGGACGTCGAGGACTTTATGGGTAGCAAGATGGGTCGGGCCATCGTCGCCAACTCGTCGATGCAGCTGCTGCTCAAGCAGTCAACCAGCGCCGTTGATGTCCTTTCCAGCGTCTTCAAGCTAACCGAGGAAGAACAAAAACGCCTCGCCAATTTCCCCGTGGGGCAGGGGCTATTCTTTGCCGGACAAAACCACGTTCACATCCAGATTCAGGCCAGCGATACCGAATACGAACTCATCAACACCTCGCCGATCTCTCGACACCAACTACCATCAGAAACGCCGCTCGGCGGGTACGGGGCAGTGTAGTATAATTGGAGGCATATGGCAACAGCAACAAAACCGCCGCGATTTGACACTACGACCGACTCTGATGCTGATGGGCGAGCAAATCCGTTTGAGCTACATGATGATTCATCGGAGCGACTGAACGCTGGCGAGCAGGCAGAGCTTGACCAGATAGAAGCGGGGCTAAGGGACGATGGCTTTGACCTCGACGACAGTCAGTTTGATAAGCAAAAAAAACAAGAAACTAGCACTAATGCTGCTCAAACGCTAGCCGATCTGGAGAATGAATTTAACTATCCCGACGCCCAGGCTCAACAAGAGAGTAAGGCACCTTCTAGAAGCAGAAACTTCATGAAAAGACTCAAAAAAAATAAGGGTGCCTCCTTTGCTGTCGTTCTCATTCTCGGGGCGTTTGGTATAGCCGCGCCGTTTGCCGTTAACTTATTTAAGCTCAACTCCCTGTTGGAGCCCATTATTGGTAAGGTGACCAAAGTCCCCGAGCACGCCATTGAGCAGCGATTTGAGTATCTTGTCACGCGCTGGCTATCTATGAGAATTATGAAAGAGGCGTATCCAGGCGACAAAAACCTGGTCTTTTGCGCTGGCGGCGGTTTGTTGTGTCACCTCGGATCAACTAAATACTCCGACTGGTTTACCAAGCAACTAGACGCAAAATTCGAGAAAGAGGGTAGAAAAATTAAAACAACCCTCAACGCAACCGGTAAATCGAGCTTGGGAGGCAAGGCTACTAGTTTCACGGTGTCGCTAGAAAACATCGGCAAGGATGTTAGCTCTCTCACACGCAACGTATCAAAAGAGCTAAGTGGACACAAGGAGGCCAGGCGCTTTGTTAATAATATGGTCAAGCAGGCCCATGGTAAAAATTATGTCCTCCGCTATATATCAAAAAAAATTCTCATGCGTAAATATGGTATTAAGCGCTTCAATATTATCCCCGACAAAACAGCCAAAAACCTGACGGAAGTCTCGGCAAAGATCAAGGCATCAATCATCAAGGGTCTGGTTGGTAGAGTATCTACGAGGATGACTGCCTATATCGGTTGCCTCCAGGGAGCAAATGTCGCAACTTGTAAGCAGCTGCTTGATAAGCTAGACTTTGATATTGATAAACGAATAAAGGAGGCCGAGGACGCGGTCAACTCATCAAAGGAGGGATCCGAAGAGCGCAAGCGAGCCGAGGCACAACTCAAAAAGGCCCAGGGTAGCAAGGCATCGCTCGAATCAGCAAAAAGTGTTATCAACGGCGAAGTAGATGGTTCACTCGGAAAGGTTATCTCGAAAGAGCTTATCAAGAAAGTACTGGGGCCAATCGCTGTTGTTGGTTGGATTGATATGGCGTTTAGGGCGGTTGGTGCAATTGACGGACGAGTGCTTGAGGCTATCTTCTACGATGCTATGACACAGGCGGTTACAGCATTTGCCTTTAATGAAGACTCCAGTCCAATGGTTGCCGCCGATCAGATCAAGGACGGTAGTGCAGACATGAATACTCTCGCCGTTGCAAGTAAAATGTTTGACGGAGCAGAAAGGTCACCACTATTCCAGCTATTCCAGCTTCCTTCGACAGAGGCAGCTTCGCCAATCCTTGCCAGTCTGTCGAAAGGTATTACGAGAAAGTGCACAAATGAAGCCGGAGAGGAGGTAGACACCAAGCTGCCACCGGGCGAGTCAATTTGTCCTGAGAATAAAATGGTTCGTGATTTTACAACGATAAAAAATAATTCTTGGTGGAGGGGATTGGCGTCGGTTGCCGGTTTTTGGAATAGTTCCATCGGGCAAGCTTTTAAGGCGCTGGACGACATCACCTCAACAATAACCGGCCCTCTTTGGGATCTTGTCAAACACCTTCCGGGCGTTAGTTTTGGTGTAGAAAAACTACAGCAACTCGTCCAGTGGATGATTGGTCAAATAATCCCCCTTCCGTCGCTTGGAGTTGGAGCATCAGGTGTATCAAACTATGAGGCGCTTGCTGCCGCCCTACACTCAACCAGCAACGAATCTATGGCGCACGGACAGAACAAAGACAACCCGTCCGGTAAGACCGATGGTGCTGGCGGAGCTGCCCTATCCGACCAACAGTTAGCGTCAATTGTTCAGCACAAGAACCGCCAAGAAAAAGAGGAATTCGACGCACAGCCAATGCTCGCAAAACTATTCAACCCATCCTTGCAGGGTTCTATAGCCAATCAGCTCCTAGCAAAAATACCGACTAGTGGCTCGTCGGCGCTACAATTCCTCCTTAATACCCCCTCGACTATAGTTAATAGCACCACAAAAAAAGCAAAGGCCGGTACGGCAGACATACACACCCTCAAGGCGTTCGGTATTCCAAATTACGGTTATGCCGACAGCTCAACCTTTAGTGCCGACCCGGGTACTTACACCCAAGAATACTGTGCCGCTAGCGCCAAGGCCAGGGAAGACAGCCTCAGTCTCGAAGACGGCGAGCTACTCCACACCTATAAAAAGACCGATCCATGTGCTCTTGAAAAGGTCGTTGGTGGAATGCTGGCAACAGCTGCCGACGATAAGGAAAGTAATCTCTACATAGAAGAGGCCGGCAACAAAAAAGACGAGCAATCATCGGGACAGTCTGGATCTAATGACAGTGGAAATCTCAGCGGTGCACCAAGCCGTGATGGTTGGGTGTGGCCGATGAATCAGAAAGTTGACCCAGGACCGTGCTGGGGTCGCAACGTCGGATCACTGGGCGTGCACGCAGGAATGGATATGAACTCTACTGTAGTGCAAAACGTTTATGCTGCACACGACGGTGAAGTCGTTTGGGCAAAAAACTATGGAGCAGGGGGTAATGCCGTGCGCATAAAAACCCCTGAGGGTATCTACTACACCTATCAGCACTTAACGAGTTACAGTGTGTCTGCTGGTCAATCCGTTAAAGCGGGTCAGGTGGTTGGGGTTGGTGGTCTAACCGGTAGACTTAGTGTCGCAGGTTCAACAAAAGTTCATCTACACATGGTGGTGTCGCGTTCCGACGACCACCCATCATATGGATCGCTTAAAAATTCCTTCAACCCGATGGACGTATTACCGAAAGAAGCGCCAAATAATTATAAGTGTTACTAGAGGCAGCCTATGAAGAACTATCGCAAAACCACCCTCAGACAACACCTATATCAGCTTGGTATCCTTTTGAGCGTAGCCTGTCTCGTCATAACAAACTCAGCATCACCGGTGTCGGCGCTCGACGAAAAATCTTACCTGAATAATTCCATATATTTTCTGAGCAAAAAAGACGAGCAGTGTACCCCAGGACAATCCAATAGTCAGGGCTACACAACTATCGGCGAGGAGGTAGAGGTGGGTGTTTCTATTTATGGCGGCACGTGGGATGGCAAAAATCTCAAGCGCAACCCCGGAGATGATAATGGTAATTCGCTAACCGGAAAACTTAATGGTCGTACGACATTTGCTGAACTGAGCAACGCAAAAAGTCTGGACTTTAAGGCGCTCACCGACGCCCTTAAGGCTCCTGAAAATATGCGCACCCCGGCTAATCACGCCTGGAAGGGCGGGCTCAAGCCAAAGGCTAAGCTAAAAATAACCTATAACGGCAAGACTATTGTTATGGAAAAGGGTGACGTCGGCACCGGAGGTGGTAATGTTGAGGGTAAGGTGCGTGCCGTTGACCTGTGGTATGAAACAGCAAAATTACTCGACTTTAGGGTTGGTACGGGAGTTGCCAAGGTGCAGCTAGTTAGCGACGATACGCCAGTGACCCCCCTCGACGGACAGCCAGTAACAACCTCGCAAAACACAAACATCCCAATGTCTGTTCCTGACGGGTCGAGCACTGGTGAGCGTGTATTTAAGTTTTTACTCAATAAAGGATTGTCACGCAATCAAGCGCTCGGTATCGTTGCTAACCTTATGCAAGAGTCTGGCGGGGGAACGCTTGATCTAAAACCAGATCTACAAAACCACATCGGTGCATACGGCATTGCCCAATGGCTCGGAAATAGACGCACAGGCCTTCAAGAATTCGCCAAAAAGAACGGGATGACCGAGAAAGATTTTGTGGCGCAGGTTAATTATTTATGGGACGAGCTCAACGACAGTAAAAAGCCCTATAAAAGCACTGTTCTCGACCCCATCAAGGCCAGTACTACTCTCGTTGAAGCTGTTACGATTTTTCTAGAAAAATTTGAGGTTCCGTGTCTACCGGGTCGTTGCGCATCAGAGATAGCCAAGCGTATGGCTCACGCGGCAGTTGCCGAGTCGAAATTAGCCGGCGTTAATGGGGGTGGTGGCTCAACCGAGGAAAAGTGTGAAGATGATAGTGCAAGTAGCGCAGTAAGCTCTAGCGGGTACGCCCTGCCGATTATTGGTCACGACAAGAATCCGAAGCACCTCAACTGTACACCACGCATGTCGTCAAACCCTTGCCACCACGACGGGACGCCAGCCTTTGACCTTATCGCAAAACCAGGCACAAAAGTTGTTGCCATCACTGATGGCGTTATAGACTCAACAAAGCCTTACACAATAGGGGCCGCCGCCTCAGACCCTAAATGTAAATCAATTCAGTTCAAGGGGGATGATGGCTGGTATTATTGGTATGGGCACACCACCATAGACGCCCCGAAAGGCACCCGCTTTAAGGCGGGGCAGGTTATGGGGGTAGTCGGTAGTGTAGCATGCGGAATGGGCGGAGCATCACACCTACATATCGACAGAGGCTCTCCAAAAGGAAGAACAGCCGGAGAAAAGAATCACCGAGACGATGGATTTGTCTCATTAATGCAAAAACTGCTTAAGGAGGCAGGGGACAAGGGTAGTAGTCCAAATCCAGCACTATGATATCATTCATGAGAAATTTATCACCCACAGCAAAAATAGTTCTTATTTTTATATTTTTTGCAACGGCGACAGCAACTCTATCCCTATCTATCCAGAGATTACTGGGCGACCATGGCGCTAACGATCCACACGAAGACTCCACTGTTCACGATAGTACATTAAAAATTACCAACTCTGACGATCCCTTCCAAAAAGCCAACATCTCGGCAATAAAAGGCCGAATTCTCAACGCTATATACAAACGCCATTACGATGAAACCGGAAAAATCGAGCGACGGGCAAAAATTGATGGCGGTATCCACAGAAACAACAAGAACTATAACTTTAAGATAGTATTCCAGCCTAGTAATATACGCTACACTGTCAAATTGACAGTAATAAACCTTGAGCAGTTCAATTACACTATTGATATACAGAAAGGGTAAATAATACGTGATTGTCTTTAAAAAACTCACCATAGACGACATTATGAACATAACTATAATCGTTCTATGTGCTGCATCACTAATCGGTATTATTATGCTTGTATTTTCATATTTTCACACGACACCAACCAACCTAACTAGCCCGATAGTAAAAAACGCCATACGCATGGATAATGTTGTCCGTGACGGGCGAATTCGCTATTATAATGGCAATACGTTTGCTGAAATATCGCCATCGTCATTGCAGGTACAAAAAATCGTTAATTTCGATATGCTCCTTGGTGTTTCATCAATCACATGGCTTAGGAGTGGGGCAATTATGACGTTTGCCAACCTACCGTCAAATCCCTCAATTCGCCAGGATATGGATGCCGCGCTCAACAAGGTACGTCGTGAAAACCCTGAAGTAAATATCGTTGAAAGTAACGCCTATTGGTATCTCGACTTCAAGAGTAGTAAAATCTCCCTCCTTACATACAGCGAGAAAACTAATCCACTTCATTACGATAAAAATACTGGGCAAATATTTTTTTATGACCTACCGATACCAAATGCCACCGTATTTGGGACTATCAATCAAGATGGGAACATTCGCCGTGCAATATATACAACCGACAGCAGCCAAGAAAAAGTAATATCCGAAAACGGCGACTTGCTTTATTTCTTATCAAGTCTTGAAAGCGGCAAACTCACATTGAAGTCATACAACAAAAAGACCAAAGCGGTTACTGAACTTGTGCGAGATGTCTTTGATTCTGATACCGACCTCGCCTACGCTCAAGTGGCCATGGGCGACGGCAGGCTGTTCTATACGGATGGCGACGGACGGCACAATTTTATAAAGGCTATTGACGTCAATTCTAAGAATAAGTCCGTTATTCTCAAGGAGTCGTATGCGTCACATTTCTATTTTGGCGCAAATTCTATGGTTGACGTTATCGAGAACGGAAAGATGTCGGCGACGATTTATAAATATGATATGAAACTTCAAAAAGAAGCCGCCCCACGACGCCTTGTCTCTAGTAATGCCGTCCTCGGCGAGAATGTTATTTACAATAACGATGTTCTGTATATAAAAGACGGACCCAATATCTATGACATACTTCACGCGAGAAAAAGAGACTTTTCAGCTGAGCAATTTGAAAAATCCTTCCGTAGTGACAATGCTTATCTCGATCGTGATATTTTCAACCAAAAACTCATTGATAATAGCTATAGCTTATTTATAGCAAAGGGCTCCCTAAAGGATGAATATCAAAAGGTGAAAGAATACCTCGAGTCAAAGGGGCGGAATATTCTTGATTTTACCATAGAGCCGAGGCTTGGTAGCCAAGCAACATTCGACCTCTAGCGCTTCAACGGCATAACAATATGCATACAATCCGGCGTAGGGGTCTGCTCGCGGATGACGCATGGCGACAGTTTGCCGTTAAACGAGAAGGTGACAGTCTCGCCATCAGTGGCGCCAAGTGACTCGATCAGGTAGCGAGAATTGAGCGTAATCTCGCCGTCGCTCGACACCTCGGCGCTGGCCTCAGAAGTATTCTCGCCGAGTTCCGAAGCGATTGAATGGATTGATAGTAGCGCTTGCTCGTGACTAGCCTTGAGAGTGATGCCACCACCGGACTCGCGCGCAAATAGACTAGCAACCTTGGTGATGCGCAGGAAATCAGCCTTCTTAATCACTACATCGGTCTCGGCGAGTTTAGGGATCAGTTGACGATAGTCGGGAAACTTACCGTCGATCAGCCGACTCACGATCTCTAAATGATCCGTCCGAAACCCGACCTGTGTTTCATCAAAAAACAAACTTACGTCACTTGTTTCGGTATCGAGGCTCCGCAGCACTTCCTGGAGTGTTGATGCTGGCACGATAGCTGTAATTTCGCCGTCAAATTTCATCAGCCGCTTCTCCGCCAACCGATAACCGTCCGTGGCCGCTAGATACAACTCACTGTTGTAGGTATGCCAATACACACCAGTCAACACTGCCCGCGTGGCATCACTAGACGTCGCGATAATGGTTTGCGAAACTGCCTTTTTTAGCTCATCCGTACTCATATCCAGTCGCACCGCCGTCTGCTCGTCCACTGTCGGTAGCTCCGGAAACTCGTCCGCCACGACGCCATTGATAACCGATGAAAACTTGTCTGCGGTCAGGTGTAGATGTTCGTCCTTAACCTCCAACTCGACCGTACCACTTGGCAGGCTGGCGACGAACTCGCTCACCAGTCGGGCTGGGATAGTTATTGAGCCGGGCTTCTCGACCTTGGCGCCAACATACTGAGTAGAGGCGATCTCCAGATTCGTTGCCGCTACGACCAGCCGAGAGCCGTCTGTTCGCAGTAAAATATTGTTCAGTATTGCTAGTTCGTTACGACTAGCGGCGATGCGCCCAACGCTGGCGAGGGCTTTGGCGAGGTTTTCTTGGGTGACGGTGAGCTTCATATTCTTATTATAATCCTTTTCTTATTTTTATTCAGTAGTTAGTAATAATAGGTACTGTGGAAACTGGGTAAAGATTGTGTTCAGACAGGGGTAATAGTAGTACTGTGTCAGTGGAAAAGATAGTGGATTTGCTGGGTATGGTGTCGTGGACAAGACGCTGATTGTCCACGTGATGCTGCTTGGCCCATTTGATAACAACTAGATTAGTGGATAGTCGTTCACACGTTTGTCGCTGGTTATACGCACGTTTTACCCAGGTTTTACACATAGAGCTTGTCTCGGATGTCGTTGATTTGTTCACGAATATTGACGCTGATGAGCATCTCCTTGCTAATTTTGTCAACCGAATGAATGGCGGTAGTGTGGTCTTTGCGGCCAAGCTCCTGGGCGATTTTTGGAAAGCTCATTTTGAGCTCGCTCCGCAGCAGGTACATGGCGATTTGGCGTGGCTGCATGATGTATTTATCGCGCCTTGGTGAACACACGTCCTTGACCTCAACACCAAAGTGGCGAGCGGTTTTGTCAATAATTTGCTTGGCGGTGATATGTTGCGGGCGAGAGCGCTTGATATTACCAAGCAGTCCCTCGGCGGTTTCGGTATCGGGCGTGATGTTCTGCATCTCGGCGTAGGCGAGGAGTTGATTGAGCGCCCCCTCAAGTTCGCGGATATTGGTCTTGAAATTGGTAGCGAGGTATTCGATAACGTCGGCGGATAATTCAATATTGCTCAGGCCAGCCTTAGCAGTAACGATAGCACAGCGAGTTTCATAATCAGGCATCTGCACGTCAATCGTCATGCCCCACTCAAAACGACTGCGCAGGCGGTCGGTCAGGGTGGGGATACTTTTCGGCGGCTTGTCAGAGCTGATGATGATCTGCTTGTCGTGTTGGTGTAGGTCGTTAAAGGTGTGAAAGAACTCGTCCTGGGTCTTTTCCTTATTGGCGATAAACTGCATATCGTCAACAATCAAAACATCGACGTTACGATATTTGTCGGAAAATCCTTTTTTCTTGAAGCGAATCGAGTCGAGAAATTCACTAACAAAGGTCTCGGTGGTGGTATATAATACGCGGGCGGAGGGTTGGCGCTTAACAATCTCGTTACCAACGGCCTGCATCAGATGGGTTTTACCAAGCCCCGAACCGCCATACAAATAGAGCGGATTGTATTTGGTGCCAGGATTAGCGGCAATCGCTTGACAAGCAGCGTGCGCCAGGTCATTACTTGAGCCAACGATAAAGTTGTCAAAGGTGTAGCGCGGGTTGAGGTTGGTTACTGATTTTTTAGACTGCTTGATGATCGGTTGGGCGGTGGCCACTGAATTTGGTTCATCGCGGCTGAGGCGTTGCTTTCGAGCAGCTGTTTTTTTGGGTCGAAAATGAATTGTCGAGACCGCAAGGCCATTTCGTTTCAAACCATCAGCGATGCGCTGATAATAACGTTTCTCTAGTTGTGTCAGCACGAAAGGGTTAGGTGACAGGACAGCAACCTCGTTATCAGATATAATGTCAAGCTCAGTCGACTTAAACCAAGTCGAAAATGATGATGGCGGAATTGAAACTTCAATTTCACCCAGCACTCCCTGCCAAATAGCTTGACTATTCACAATACCTTCCCCCTCGGAACTAGCTTGATGACTTTACTATAGCAAAAAATCAGACTTTTCCACAAGCACAGGCGCCATCATAAAATCCAGGGCCTCTCGAGGTGATTTTTCCACAGCGATGAGCCACCTCTGATAAATATGTGGAAAAAATAGTAGAAACAGTGGAAAGTTTATCCATGGCTTGCAAAAAATGTCAAAAAAGGCTACACTAAATGACGATATGCCAAAGCGAACATTTCAACCACACAAGCGACATCGCGCCAAGACGCACGGTTTTCGAGCTCGTGTTTCGACCAAGGTTGGTCGCGCTGTTCTGAAGCGCCGTCGCCTCAAGGGTCGCGCCAAAATCGCTATCTAAATGTAAACTCCCGCCTCGCCTAACAGGGCGGGATTTTGCTATACTGGACCTATGTTACGTCACGTCAACCGATTTCATGGTCATGGTAGCCTGCGCTACGTCTATATGCGCGGGCAGGCAATTCGCTCGTCGCAGCTCACCATGAAATATATTGCCAATCCACGCCGCCGTCATGGTCGGTTTTCGGTAGTGATTAGCAAAAAGGTGCTCAAGTCTGCCGTTAAGCGCAATCGTGTTCGCCGCCGAATTTACGAAATTATCCGACTCGAGTTGCCGTATATTCGGGGCGGGTTTGATGTTGTTATTATGGTGTTTTCGCCGGAGGTGCTACTGATGCCGCATGACGATTTAAGAACGGCAGTAAAGCAGCTCTTTTCGCAAGCCGGGCTGTATAAATAGCGCCACCTCTGGTATAATGAGGACATGAATATGTTTGATGTGGTTATTGTGCAGCCAATTTTTAACTTGCTGATGGCGATTTACGCGCTGATCCCGGGCGGCGATTTTGGAGTTAGCGTTGTATTATTTACAATAATTGTGCGGTTACTCTTGTGGCCGCTGGTTAAGAAGCAGCTCCATCAAGCCAAAGCGATGCGCAAGATACAGCCCGAGCTTGCCAAGCTGAACAAAAAATATAAGAGCAATCCACAGATGCGGGCGATGGCGATGATGGATGTGTATAAAAAGCATAACATCAAGCCGATGAGCTCTATCCTAGTACTCCTTATCCAGCTGCCAGTACTGATCGCGATTTACCGCGTGGTGCAGATATTCGTATTGCAGCGCTCAGAGCTCGCCAAGTATACATACGACGTAATGGAGCAGTGGGGGCCGGTCAAGCATTTGATCGCTAATCCGGATCACTTTAACCAGAATTTCTTGGGGCTGATGGACCTGACGAAGCAGGCGTTGTCATCAAACGGTGTATCAATCGGGCTACTCATCCTCGCTCTGGTGGCAGCTGTTTTGCAGTATTTATTATCAAAGCAGATGTCGCCAAGTTCGGATAGTAAGAAGCGGCTACGTGATGTGCTGATGGAAGCGGGCGAGGGCAAGAACGCCGATCAAACCGAAGTTAACGCCATTGTTACACGCAAAATGATGAAGGTTATGCCGGTGTTTATGTTCCTTATTATGATCAGTCTGCCAGGGGCGCTGGCGCTCTACATGGCAACCTCAAATATCGCTGCTTATATCCAAAACGCCATTATTCTCAAGCAAGACGGGACAGAGATGCAGCAAATTGCCGGCGAAAAGCGAGCGTCGAAATCTACGAGTAAGTCAGCGACAACGTCAGTGAAAAAATCAAAAGCCGCTTCGCAACGAGCAGCCACAGCGACTGAGGCGAACATTACGCGGATAAAGGCGAAGGATTAAGGAGGTTATATGGATCAAATCGCGACCATTGAATTTGTCAAGAAATACCTAGAGGATTTTTTGGCGTTCTTTGATCTCAATCTGGATGTCGATGTTAGCGTTGAAGACGATGTTATCAAGGCTGTTGTGCCATCGAGTGAGCGCAATAGCTTGCTCATTGGGCGGAATGCGGAGACGCTGCGGAGTCTACAGACGGTGGTGTCAGCAATTTTGCGTAACCGTCAGGCGGCGCTGGTGCGAGTGAATGTTGATATCGCTGATTATAAGAAGCAGCATGCCGAAAAGATTGCTGAGAAGGCGCGCGGCTGGATCGAAGAAGTGCGACGGACGGGCGAGACGAAAATTATTGAACTAAATTCGGCCGATCGCTGGGTAGTGCACCATGTGGCGAGTGACTATAGCGATATTGAGACCCACTCTGAGGGCGAAGGCCGTGCGCGACACTTGGTGATTTCACAGAAGAGTTCTTAATCTTTGAAGACAACGTTGGTATAGAGCAGGTAGTTCCAGATGAGGCTGGCGACGGTGGCGATGAGCTTGCTAATAAACAGTGCTACTGGCTGACTGAAATTAAAGCTAATGAAAATTGGCGCGAGTAGCGCAATAATGATAGTCTGGATTACCCAGAGACCAAACAGGGTGACGAGGGTAAAGAGGAGTAGCTGGCGACGAACATTACCGGTGCGTGAGCGAAAGGTGAACGATCGATTAGCAACAAAGCTGAAACTAAAAGCGATGGTTGTCGAGATAATATTGGCTAATTCTTTCGGCGTGCTGATAAACCAAGTCAGCATAAACAACACACCAAAGTCAATGGCGGTGTTGATGGTGCCGATGAGGAGGTAGCGAAGTTTGGTGGCGTGGTTGGTGATGTAGTGTTTGAAACGAGCCATAATGATAAGTATAACCCATAAACCCTAGTTGGTGCGATGTTTTTTAGCGGCAATAGCCTCCTTGAAAGCAGCGATGAGGCGATCGGTATTATTCTGCCAGGAAATAGTATTGAGATGAGCCTGAACCGCAGTTTTCATATCAAGGCGTGCTTTTTGCGGGTCAGCGATGATAGAGAGCATTTTTTTCATGAAGTCGTCGGGATTTTTAGGTTGAGCGTAAAGAACCGCATTTCCACCAGCCTCGCGGAGTACAGGAATATCGGAGGCAACAACCGGCGTACCGCTAGTCAGCGCTTCAACAATCGGCATACCGAATCCTTCGTAAATGGAGCTCATACAAAAAAGGTCTGCTTGCTGATAAAACGCAGGTACGTCTTCTTGGGGGATGTAGCCTGGACGAATGACGTGTTCACCCGCGGCCTGGGCTTTAGCAATGGCACGCTCAGTAGCTTCAGTCTTCCAGCCCTTACCGCCAGCTAAAACTAATGAATGCTGTTTGCGGACCTTTTCCGGCAGAGCACGAAAGGCGGCGATCATCGTCGGCAAATCTTTACGCGGTTCGAGATTGCCGATTGAAAAGATATACCGCTTGGTTGGTAAGTTGTACTTGGTGGCGACGTTAATTGTGCCCGGTTGAGAATAAATTGGGTCAGCTGGTATTGGCGTGACGATAATTTTCGAAGCTGGCACGTCGTATTCAGTTATAATTTCCGCCTTGACTGACTCTGAGACGGTAATGATAAGGTCTGCTGTTCGGGCTGCATGAGCAACGCGGCGGCGTAAATGGGCTAGGTTACGCTGTTCAATCGTCTCAGGAAAATAGAGATAGCCGAGGTCATGAATAACGACGGCAGTGATAGTTGCTTTACTGGTTGTCCAGCGGTCGAAATTCGGAAAAATCGCGACATCAACAGGTGAAGATAGCAGGTCGTAGGGTAGCGGTAGACCGTAACTCTGGAGCTTGGCGAATAGTCGCTGAGGTATGAGCGTGTGTTTTTCATGCTTGATTGAGTTGTTTAGAATAGGATCCCGATGCTTGCTCAAAAAATTAAAATAAAACGCTGAAACTTCAGTTCCTGGCGGTGAATAAAGGGCTAAACTATTGGTTAACATACGGGTGTAATGACCAACCCCGGATATATTGGGAGCGGTGAGGGCAGCGGTTTCAATACGAATCTTCATAGGTATATTATAAACCGTTTTCATACAAAGGAATAAATTGCGTTTTGACGATGGTATGAAAAACAAACGAAGCAAGATACTGACGGCGGGCGGTGGCGGCGAGACGTGCGCGAAGCTCGGGACTTGAATATAGTTTCTCCATAGCATCGTGTAGCGCCACCGAATTCTTTATAGGGACGAGGAGGCCGGTCTTATTATGATGAATAATCTCTGGATTGCCGCCAACGTCAGTGGCGATAATTGGTAGCTGGAGCATACTGGCCTCAACGAGTGAAACACTAAACCCCTCGTGGTATGTTGGATGAAGATATACGTCAGCGGTGGCAACTTCAGGGAGGGGGTCTGTTTGGTGGCCGCGAAAAGTGACCGGTAACCCTTTGGTCTGTTTCTCAAACCGTGAACGATCTGGTCCGTCACCGATCAGAATGAGGCGCGTGTCGTGATGTGTAGCGTGAAGTCGTTTGAATGCAGCGATCGCTTCGCTAACTCCCTTATCAACAACCAGGCGGCCGGCGATACAGAACGTGAACGGGCGGCTTTTGATGGGTGTGTGTGTTGGTTTCTGGTCGTTGACACCATTATAGATAACGGTTAATTTACGATGAATTGGTGAGGTTGACGGCAGATTATCAGAAACGAGACGGCATTCACTCTGGCTAACGAGAGTAATTGCGTCGGCAAAGCGTGCCGCCCAAGCAACCAGCTTACCAGTCGGGTTTTTATACCATACGCCGAGCTGCTTCCAGACATGTTTGAGGTCGGCGTGGTCAGTCCAGATAACGCGAGCACCGACAAGCTTACCAGCGATTGACCCAGCAATAAAATCATCCTTACTCTGTACATGAACAACATCGGCCTTATAACGACGAAATTGGATAATATAATATGACGTAAGCAGCAGTTGCCATAGCACATATAGCGGTGTTAATACAACTCGCCAGCCACTCCAGTTTTGCCGAGACCACCACCAAGAGTGGCGGTAAGTCAACCGTTCGTGCTTAGCGTAGTCACAGAGCGTCGTGTGGTGACTAAAAATAACCGGCAAATGACCTATTTTTTGTAATTCTTGACCTAAGAACACTGGAAATCGCTCGCCACCACCAAAATCATGAGGTGCGGCATTTCGTACGATAACAACTCGCAACCGATTCATTTTACAAGTATATATCTTTTTGGTGTAATTTGGTATAATCGGGGGGTGAAACATCTCTTTGGTAATGAAAAAAATCGGGCAATTTTGCGCGCAATGGTTAGTACGGACTTTAAGGTTCGTTATCAAAACTCTGCTCTCGGGTATGTATGGTCGCTTCTGAAGCCGCTGTTCATATTCGGCATCTTGTATGTATTGTTTACCTATGCATTCCCACAGGGTAGTAAAGGGATTGAATATTTTGGCGTCTGGTTATTGATTGGCGTCGTGCTATGGAACTTTTTCTCTGAGGCAACGATGGTAGGTACTCGTTCGGTAGTGGAAAATGGGCAACTAATTCGTAAAGTAGCAATCCCGAGACACCTCCTGGTGATCGCCAGTTCTGTCTCGGCGCTAATCAACCTTGGTCTCGGGATGGTTGTGGTGATAATTTTTGCGCTACTGAGTGGTTTGATGCCAACCTTGTTATGGTTGTTGTTAATCCCAATAATTGCCCAGTTATTTTTGCTATCAATTGGCCTATCTCTGTTACTCTCGGCACTCTACGTAACGTTTCGTGATATCGCGTATATCTGGGAAATTTTGTTGCAGGCTGGGTTCTATGCCAGCGGTATCATCTTTGCCATCATCTATATGCCTGCGGTTATCCAGAAGGTGGCGTTTTTAAACCCAGTCACACAAATTATTCAGGATGCTCGGTACGCATTAATGCCTAGTAACCCCGCCTCTCAGACAATTTGGCAAACATTTCACAATCCGTTATTATGGTTTGTTCCAATTATAATAACTGTTGGGTTGTTTGGATTGGGCTGGTGGCACTTCCAGCGTAAGCAATGTTCATTTGCGGAGGATATTTAGATGACGAAGCCAGCTATTATAGTTAAAGACGTGCGTAAGGAGTTTATTCTCCCGCAGTCAAAAAATTCTAGCATCAAGCATGCTTTTGTTAATATCGTCAAGAGAAATAAAAAGACCGTCCAGAAAGTACTAGACGGGGTTAGTTTTACTGTTAATCAGGGCGATTTTTTCGGCGTTGTTGGTCGGAATGGCTCGGGAAAAAGTACCATGCTTAAGATTCTCGCCGGTGTATATCAACCAACGAGTGGAGATGTCCAGCTAAACGGTAAGTTGACGCCATTTATTGAACTGGGCGTTGGCTTCAACCCAGAGTTATCTGGCCGAGACAATGTTTTTTTGAACGGGGCGTTACTCGGGTTTACTCGCAAAGAGATGGAGGCGATGTATGATGAGATCGTTGCCTTTGCTGAACTTGAACCGTTTATGGATCAGAAGTTAAAAAATTATTCGTCGGGCATGCAGGTACGATTGGCGTTTTCGGTAGCAATCAAGGCGCGTAATGATATTATGATTTTTGATGAAGTATTGGCTGTTGGCGACGAAGCTTTTCAGCACAAGTGCATCGACATATTTGAGCAATATAAAGCCAGCGGACAGACAGTTGTCTTGGTGACACATGATATGGAAACAGTCAAGAAGTTTTGTAATCGTGCTGTGCTAATCCAAGACGGCACAATTATCAAAGAGGGAGACCCGGTGCGGGTGGCTGACGAGTATAGTCGGCTCAATCAAGCGGTGATTGACGCAAGTATTGACAGAGATCGGCAATATACTGGTGAAAATGTTGATGTTACAATTCGCGGCGCGACAGGTAAAAAGCAGCGCAGCTTTAAGGTTGGCGAGACTATCTCGTTTGATATCGCTTGGCATCATGATAAGACGCGAGCAATCATGGTTGATTTGTATCGCAAGGACAGTGATTTGGTATCGAATTTTATTACTAATCGTGAGGGTTTTGCTGAGCTACCGAAAGACAAAAAACTGACACTCGATATCGAAGCAAATTTAGGCCCGGGATCGTACTATGTTGATGTTAATCTTCTCAATCACGATGGGTCAGTAAAGTATGACGTTGCTTATCGTGCCGAGGAATTTACTATCACGAAAGACTTTTCAGTGGTTGGGCAGTCGTTTGGGGGATTAACATTGATTCCGCGGCAGTGGCGCCACGATCACAGATAGAAAAGGATAGCCCGTCCAATAGTTTGGTGATCTTCTGTCTTCGTACTACTAAGCTGCTGTTTTTGTTTTTCGACGTGATGGTCTAAGCTTAATCTTAATGATATCAAATCCCCACTTAACAACGATCTTGGCGGCAGTACGCCCGGTTGATGCCACGTTCCAAAGCTGATGGAGTCCCTTGCCAACCTGTCCCTTTTGAAGCATACGATAACCAATGCGCATGAGTACAAACGTATAGGCATGTTTATGGCTAATTCCAAAATCATGGTTAATTGGATTTTTGAGATAATAGGCGAAAGCACGTTTGATGTCGGCACGACTAGTGACCGTCGGTTGAACGATATCCCAGTTGCGAAGTGAAAACTTTTTAGCGAGACGATTTTGCTCATCGCGGCGTTTAGCCGAGATACTGCCGTCACTAATGCGATAGCGAAAAACGGGGTAAGGTACGTTGGCAAGTTCACCATGTTCGGCAAATTTACTAAACAGGTCATAATCCTCGGCTGGACAGGTGTCAGGGTAAAGACCAGCATCAAGTGCTACCTGGCGGCGATAAATGACCGATGAATGGCAGAATTGATTAAAAATGCAAAGACCAAGGCGAATATCCTCGTTACGGGCAACATTAAAAATAAAACCAGTTGGTACGCTATTTTGGTTCATGATTTCTGCGCCACCGCCAACCAGAACCAGGTTTTTGTTTTTCTCTAGCATAGTGACTTGAGTCTTGAGCTTGTGTGGTAGCCACTCATCGTCGCCATCAATACGGGCAATGTAGGTGCCACGCGCTTCAGTAATGCCGCGGTTGAGTGAAGCCACGAGGCCACTATTTTTTTGATTAATGAGGCGAATGCGGCTATCTTCTTTTTGAAGGCGCTGAACGATTTTTTTTGTATTATCGGTTGAGCCATCATTAATAATAAGGTACTCGAAATCAGTAAAATCTTGTGACAGCACGGAGCGAATTGAGGACTCAATGTATGTTTCGTCATTATAGGTGGCGGTAATAATTGACACCAATGGTGGTTTAACTTGGGATTTCTGTGCATTCATACGGGATATTATAGCATCTTTATTGGCAAAAATATTGAAAACCCAGCGATTAACTGTTATGCTTAAGCTGATAGGATAAAACAGGGGAAACAACACTATGCGAGTTAAACAAACATCGCCAAAGAAGACCAAGATTGTAATAATTAGTTTAGTAAGTGCGATTGTCGTGATTGCTATTGCGGCGGCTGTTTATGCGATAACGCGGCCACAACAAACAGAGCGGGCCAAGGATGATGCTAATTCGTCCCGAGCAAAGGAAAATAACAGCAACAAAGATGGCAATAAGAAAGTTGACGACAGTAAGACGAAGCCAGAAGAGCGCGATGGTCGAAGCCCCGATAAGCCAGCCGGTCCTGGCGAGCAACGCGGCTCAAGACGAGCAGTGACGCCAATCGTAAGTGGTTACGGTCTGAGTGGTGATCGCCAGCATCTACAGATTGATGGCGGCGTTAACGCTATTGTCGAAAATGGCGGCAGCTGTACCTTCACGGTCTACTGGTCTGGTGGTCAAGTTTCGCGTCAAACTGGCGCATCCGCTGGTCCGAGCTCGACAAATTGTCGGATGGCCGAGATTCCACTGTCAGAATTACCGTCGGGCACTGACATGTCGATCAAGGTGGTTTATTCATCAGGTGCATATACTGGAGAATCCACGAATGGGCCATCGTTTCGCAAGGAGGGGTTACGGTGATTCAGTTGCAGCGTGTGAAGTTATCTTGGCTAAAGCGTGTCGGGTATACACTAATCGTCGTTGGTATTGTTGGCCTAGGGATTGTTTTTTGGCCAAAAACAGGGGCGTTGTCGCCATGGAGTCCTGGGCGAATTATTGATGACAATGTTTTTTATGATACCAATACATTTTCAAGCGTTCAAGATATTCAAAACTTTATTAACAGTCATACGCCAGCCTGCGATACGTGGGGAACTGGGTCGTCCGAGTATGGAGGAGGTACGCGAGCGCAATATGCGGCTAAGCGCGGTTGGCATGGTCCACCGTATGCCTGCCTGCGTGATTATCATGAAAATCCAAGTACGAAAGAGACCTCGTTTGAAAGGGGTGGTGGCTGGTTTGCTGGCGGTCTGTCGGTGGCTAATATTATCTGGAATGTATCAAAAGAATTTGGTATTAATCCGCAAGTAATGCTGGTGACGCTAAAGAAAGAACAGGGTTCGTTGTTTACTGATGTCTGGCCACTCAAGAGTCAGTACAAGTATGCTATGGGCTTTGCTTGTCCGGACAGCGGACCAGGTAATACAGCGAATTGTTCAAATGAGTATGCTGGCATGTACAATCAATTGCGGATGGCAGCGCGTCAATTCCGGTTGTATACTAATCGTCCGGGCGAATATCGCTATAAGGCTGGTCGGTCAAATTACATCCAGTATAGTCCAAACGCGGCCTGTGGCGGCTCATGGGTATATATCGAGAATCAAGCAACAGCCAACTTGTACAACTACACCCCATATCAGCCAAATCAAGGTGCGCTCAACGCCTATCCAGGGACGGCCCACTGTGGAGCATATGGTAATCGTAATTTTTGGCGCTTCTTTAATGAATGGTTTGGTTCGCCGCTGAAATCTGTGCGAATTGAATCGCCGTTGTCAGTGAGAACGGAGGGGACCGGGTCAAAACTATTTACGGACATGACAATAACCGCATCGTTTACTATCCGTAACGCCACAAATCAGCGCCGCGACTTGGGGACCATGGCGATAGCCGCCCGTGATAGCAAGTGGAACAACTATGATTTTGGTAGTCAGCGAGTTGTTCTTGAGCCGTGGCAGACATATACTTATCGAGCGACAATTAAGTTGACTAAAGAAGAGGACTATAAGTTCTGGATTACAAACTATCGTGAGGGCACTGGCTGGAGTGATAATTATCCAGAATCGGCCTCGGGCCATAGCCGCGAAGTGTCGACGTTTGTGCAGACGGCGCCAACAGTAACTTCCCCAGTAACTATTCAGAACCAACGAACTCACGTTGGGCAATCAACGCGGATCCGCTTCACGGTTAAAAACAATAGTCCGAAGCCAATCGACCTCGGTTATTTTGGCGCGGCAATTACTAGTCCGAGCGGACGAAATGCCGACGCTCGCTTTGATACGGTTAATAGCCTTGCGCCGGGTGCAACCTATGCCTATGACCAAGAGTTTATTCCACGAGAAAGTGGTATATACAAGGTGCGAATTAGTGGTACTCTCGACAAGGGGACAACCTGGACCGAGGCGCAGTATCCGGTGCCAACGCCGGCTAGTGCTGGTAACCGGGCGCAGTTCACCATCCTCCCTAACCCCACCCTCACTCAGGGCATCACTTTCTCTAATTCCACTCCACGTGCCGGTGAGCCAGTCACTACCACCTTTAAGATCAAGAACTTTGCCAGCCAACCCATCACTACCACTAACCGCACCTGTCTCATTATGCGCAACCAACATGGAGCAAACTATGATCTCGGCTGCCTCCAACCAACCACCATTCAACCTGGTCAAGAACAAGAATTCAAGACCACTCGTCCCTTCCCAGTTGGTGTCTACCGCGCCTACTTCTCCACCTTTGACGGCCGTACGTGGCACGAATATGCTGCTCCACCGCTTGAGACTGGTAACGAGGCGGTGAAGGGGGAGATGAGAGTGCTGCAAGATGTCGTCATGTCACAGGGATTATCAATAACGCCAGCGCCAGCGCGTGCTGGTGACAAGCTGACCGGCTCATTCACTCTGCGTAATCTTAGTTCGGCGGTGTCGCAGACTAATCAGCGCTTGTGCTACATTATTCGGGGTCCACGTGGCGAGAACCATGACCTCGGCTGTCAATCGACAAAGGGAATTGCTCCAAATGGTAGTGTGCAGTTTTTGCTAAGTCGTCCTTTTGACAAACCGGGCACGTATAGAGCCTTCTTTGCGCTATACGATGGTAGTCGCTGGCATGAAGGGGTGGCGCTACCGGGGTTGACTGGCAAGGAGGTAACTAGCTTATCATTCACCATTCTCTCTAATCCAACACTCACACAAGGATTAACACTTTCTAATGCCAATCCTCGAGCTGGAGAGCCAGTGACGGCTACTTTCAAGCTGAAAAACTTTTCTAACCAACCGGTAACAACGACAGAGCATAATTGTTTCATTTTACGTAGTCAAAGCGGTGCAAACCACGACTTTGGCTGTCTCTCTCCAGCGACAATTCAACCAAATCAAGAACTAGAATTCAAAGCAACTCGCTCATTCCCAGCTGGTACTTATAGCGCCTACTTCTCAACCTTTGATGGAAGACATTGGCAGGACCACAAAGCACCACCTCTCGAAACTGGCCAAGAGGCGGTTAGGGGTGAGATGAGGGTGCGCGAGTAGGACGGACAATTATCGCTTAAGCATACGCCTAACTTCTGTCAAAAACCTTTTTTGTGAAAAATCACGTAGCGCCTGCTTTCGTAGAGATTGGGCGTTGGCAAACGCTATCTTGGGATTGTCCAGAACAACAGTTAACGCATCAGCGTAGGCTTTTGGATTGGTGATATCATCAACAATCTGTCCATATGTACCAACAAAGTCTGCTACTCCACCAACGCGTGCTGCTACTAGGGGCAAGCCGCACAGGGCTATCTCGATTGGTGTATTTGGCATGCCATCAAAGAGCGATGTGTAGAGAAAGGCGTCATAGTTGTCAACAGGCAGTGACGGTACACCATTAAAGCCGCCGCGGTAATGAACCCGTGGATGTGACGGTAGTTTATGGGTGGGAAACTCGCTCGATGCGTCACCGTACATATCAATGTGGACATCATCAGGTAATAGATCAGCGATAGCTGCAACTAGTTGAGGTAATTTCTCTGGTGATAGGCGGGACGCCCAAAGGACTCGCCTTTGACCAGCCAGCTTTGTTATTGGTGTGTACGCACTGCTATCAAGCGGCTGATGGTGAACGGTGATTATATCCGCGTCATAAGCATACTCATTAACCCACATTGACTTGACGGCTTCATTGTCGGTGGTTATCTCGGTTAGCAGATGATAGACCTGCGGCAGGTGACTGTGCGAAAAACCAAACACTCGCCCAGTTTCATCAGTGCTTTGGCTATAGGACGTAGCAATAACTTTTTTACCGGTGGCCTTGATATACACTGCGTGATCTCGCACAAAATCATAGGCTAGCTCTGAGTTGAGAATATGGAGCACAGGCGCATGAATATTCTCGATCAATTGTTCTAGCAGTCTATATTTTTGTTCTATCGGGAAGAATCGGGTAATTGTCCCAAACGGCACGAAATCTACGTCGATGTTAAGTCGTGGTCGCCACTCTGAGTAATTAGCGTCAACTTCATTTGTGGCAATAACCAAAACTTTCTTGCCGAGTGACGCAGCGGTGTTGGCGTAGTTAAGAGCAAATAGATCAGCACCGCCGCGCTTGAGCCACGGTACGAACAGCACATAATCATAGGTATCGTTTCGTAAATCACGACATATTTGCCAGTACGCCAAGCCAACACGATAATGATCATCGGTAATTGTGTGGTATACTGTCGGCAATGGATGTGGTGGAAAAATTAGTTTCTCAATATGATGTAATGCTCGCCATTCAGCATCAAGCCACGCTGGCAGCACCTCGGTCGCCGGTGTCGACTTCTTCTTTTTGAACGCATTGCGTCCGCGTCGGATAATTGCCAGCGGCCGCTTGACTAACCCTAGTGGAATGCGAGAACGAATCAGCAGTTCTTTGATGGTATTTTTCGTTTGGCGCCGCTGCTCTGAGGCAGGCGTGGCAACCGAGTCAAGCTTGATGGTACGAAAGTGCGATGGACTAAAGAGGGGGTGAGCGTGGAGCACTGAGCGGCTAGTTTTTTGGCGTGCCCATTCCGAGCCAGTAGCCTTACGGCGAACAAAGATAGCGGTTTCCGGAATGAGGACATTTTTCACACCATGCTGGATGAACTGACAGCTCATAAACCAATCCTCGTAGCCATATCCGGGGCTATTTGGTGTATACGGAAATTGGCGAAGTAAAGTACTTGGCGCAATAATGACCGAGTTCCATCGTCCCGAAAGTACACTCAGCAGGGTGTCGCGGTCTTTGTTAGTATGGCCGACTTTTTCGACAATGGCGCTCGCCCCCTCAAACTCAATAGTATATGCGCTATGAGCAACGTACTTACCATGGGAATGGGCTGTTAAAAATTGTACACCATCGCGCAACCAGTTAGCGCTCATTAAATCATCCGCGTCAATAAATGCGATAAAACGACCATGTGCCCTGGTGATTGCGCTATTGCGAGACTGAGCGAGGTCACCATGATCCCATTGATGTATAGTGATCGGCAGGGCGGTATAATTACTGAAGTAGCGAATAGTTTCTTCATCACCGCGGTCGATTGATACAATTATTTCGTAGGAAATATCGCTATCACAAAGCAGACTAACAGCACGCTCAATGGAGCGCATAGTTTTGTGGGCAACGAGGCCTTCGTGGTGGGCGGTGACGATGATGGATAAAAGTGGTTTCATGACGCTATTATAATTTAGGTGGTCACTTTAGTCTATCGTTAAGTTATGATACTATATGGTAAGTATTATGGAGCGAAAAAAGAGCATACTGTTTTTTGGAGTTGTCTGGGGAGTTTTGTTTTTATCTTTCTTTGGTAATATTTTTGGAGTCGGTTTGTGGCGCGAATGGTTTGATGGCTTTCAGCGCGACTCATCGGCCATAGTAGAAAAGACGGCCCGTTGCAAGGAAAAATCTGGTTATAGCGGGCCGCTAATCGTTGCTAAAAATGAGGATTATAATTCAGTCATGACGACCGGGGGTTGTGATGCCAGCCTGCTCAAACCGTATGCTTCGCAATACGGTCTACAGGCGAGAATAATTACCGCACTAGCACCAAACGATAGTGCGAAATTGCCGGTATATTTTAAGAAAGTTAATGTGGTTCTGTCTGCAGCCATGGCAGCTCTTATGGCGCTTGTAGCTCTTAGGGTTAGGAGATTATTTGGTTTTGTTGCTGCAGCGGTATTTGCGACACTGGTTGCATTTAGTCCGTGGGTTGTTGGCTACGCACAAAATATGTATTGGATAGAGCCGCTCATGTTTGCTCCGTTTGCCTTTGCCTTTCTGAGTTACTCATACTGTAAATCATCGAAGAAAATGTGGCTATTCTACCTCGGTGAAACCATATTACTATTCTTAAAACTTTTGGGCGGCTATGAGTATATATCAACAATTGCTATATCTGTATTTGTACCAATCATATTCTTTGAACTCGTCAATAATAAACAAAAAGTTATCAAGCTGTGGAAGCACGCCGTCATGACCTGTATCGTGGTTGTCGTGGCCTTTGTTGGTGCGTACGCAACCAACTTTATGGCACTCTCTGATTACTATCACTCCTCAGACATTGCCCGAAAAATGATTAACGAACGAGCCTCAGAGAGAGGGCTGTCGGGTATTCGAAAGATGCGAGCTCATGCTGTTGGTAACTTGAAGATGCTCCTGCCCGAGTCATATAAATTTGTAAATAGATTTATTAATATGGACGAGCTGGCGGAGGACAGGGGCTCAACGTATCAGTATCTAGCAATAAACGCCGGCAATTATGTACTATTGCCAGCATTAAGCTTGCCGCTATCGATCAAGGGGGTGTTTGGTGAGATCGTTCAGTCGATACTCGTTTGGGTACTTGTGGGGTATTTAGTGTTATTCTATCTTAAAAGGCGACACCCGTCTTTCAAGTATTATCGTTCATTCCTATGGTCGTTACACATTTCATTAGCTGGGGCACTGAGTTGGTTAATTCTTATGCCTGGACACGCCTTGCCGCATGCTCACATTAACGGTATCGTATTTTATACGCCACTACTTCTGTTTGTCTATATGGTAGTTGGTTTGTATATTGGTAACATAGTTAAAAAACGGAGAAAACGTGCGTAATAAAACGGTGATAATTGGCGGCGGTTTTTATGGATTGAGTGTAGCGCTGTACCTGTACGACACCCTGGGCGTCAAGAATATTGATATTTTAGAGAAAGAAAAGCAGACGATGACTCGGGCGTCATATGTTAATCAGGCCAGGGTACACAATGGCTATCACTACCCGAGAAGTATTCTAACGGGATATCGTTCAGCGGTTAATTTTCCACGCTTTACGAAACAGTTTGGGGCGGCAATTCATTCAGATTTTAATAAATATTATGCTGTTGCCAAGCATCTATCCAAGGTTAATGCACATCAATTCAAGAATTTTGCGGATAAGATTGAGGCAGATATAGCGGTAGCTCCGCTAAACATTCAAAAAATGTTTAATAAAAATCTCATTGAAGAAGTCTTTAAGGTTAAAGAATATGCCTTTAATGCCCACGCCCTGAGAGACGACTTACTGCGGCAAATCAACGATCGTCCGGGGATAACGCTTCACACGGGCTGTCGCGTTACGATGATTGATGAAACGCCAGATGGGCTGTGCGTTGTCACTGATGGTGGCAAATTCAGGGGCGACTTCGTATTAAATTGCACGTATGCTAACATTAACACGCTCCATCGTGCATCAAATATACCGCTTGTTGGCTTGAAGCATGAAGTTACAGAAATGTGCTTAGTAAGTTTGCCGGAGCATCTAAAGGACTTTAGTATTACGGTGATGGACGGTCCGTTTTTCTCTATTATGCCGTTTCCCTCCAGGGGATTATATACACTCTCTCATGTCAGGTATACACCGCACGAGTCATGGGTTGACAATGAGGATACGCCGGCTGAGAAAATTGACACTCACGCCTATCTCGACAAAAGTTCTTTCCAGAGTAATTATAAACAAATGTATAACGATGTGGTGCGTTTTATCCCAGCCCTCAAGGACATGAAATACGAGGAGTCGATCGTTGAGGTAAAGACAGTGCTCGTTAAGAGTGAAGATGATGATAGCCGTCCTATTTTGTTTAAGGCCCACTTGGGCTATAACGGGTATGTTTGTATAATGGGCGGTAAGTTAGATAATATTTACGATGTGTACGAGGAGTTAGACAAGCTATATGGCAAAAAATAGTTCAACCAAGACAAACAAAAAATCCAGCAAACAAGATATCTTTGTGTCGGTTATTGTTGTAACGCGCGACTTTGATGATTTTCCCGACTATTGTCGCAGGCTCTCACAGAGATTAATGGGTAGCTACACAAATTATGAGATTATAATTGTCGATAATGATTTGAGTCAAAATAGTGTGATTGCTGTCAGTGGACTTCTCGATGAACTGCCATGTATGCGGCTTATCCGCCTCTCTCGACAATACACATATGACATCGCCATTATTGCTGGTCTCGAAGGGGCAATTGGCGACTATGCGGTAGTAACTAATCCCACTATTGACGGCATAGAGGATGTAATGAACATTGTTGAGGCGAATAAAAAACACGATATCGTGCAGGGTGTTGCCGACATAACCACAAAGCGCCTTCTGTCAAAATCTGGTATCGGTCGCAGGTTGTTTTATTGGTATAATCGCAAATACATCAATATAGATATTCCACTACAAGCAACATATCTTATATCTCTCAATCGTCGTGCCATACGAGCGATAACTCTATCAACTCGACATGATAGCCACATTCGGCACATGATCAGGACTATCGGCTATTCATATACCGAGTATACCTATTCACCTCTGGTTGATCCTGTAAAAAAACATGGCTTCGGGCGAGGGACACTAGAGGCGCTCGATATTATTACCAGCCACTCGACGCACCCGCTCCGCTTTATGTCATGGGTTGGGTTCTTTGCCAGTGTTGTAAATATGATGTATGCGCTTTATGTTGTGGTCATAGCTCTCACCAAAAAGAATGTTGCAGAGGGCTGGGTATCGACTTCGCTTGAGCTGTCAGGAATGTTTTTTATCCTATTTTTATTTATGGTAATTCTGTCTGAATACATTGGTAAAATACTAGTAGAATCGCGACGAGATGCCAGGTATTATGTGCTTGACGAGCTGAGCAGTACAACGTCACTAGCGAACGCAGAAAGGAAGAATATTACATCATGACAAAAGCTCCGACCAACAAGCAAGATCGTATCCGCCGAGATCATCCAGGGTGGGAGTTTCCAGACTTTGAAGTAAATGAAATAAACAAAAAAAAGCACAAGTATTGTGTATGCGTTTTCGTAATCAATGAAGGAGAGCGAATTCAGAAGCAGCTGCAAAAAATGAAGCCGCTGGCAAAACAAATTGACATTGTGGTAGCCGATGGCGGCAGTACTGATGGTTCGCTTGAAACTGACTTTTTGAAATCTCAAGACGTACGTGCTTTATTGACAAAAAGGGGCAAGGGTAAGTTAAGTGCACAGATGAGAATGGCGTTCGCCTGGGCTCTTTCTGAGGGTTATGAAGGAGTAGTCGTTGTTGACGGTAATGGCAAGGATAGTATAGAGAGAATTCCTGACTTTATTAAGCTGCTTGATCAGGGGTATGACCATATTCAGGGTTCACGGTTTATACCGGGCGGCAAGGCGGTAAATACGCCGCTTTCGAGAGAGATAGGCCTTCACCTGATCCATGCGCCGCTGATAAGTCTGGCGGCTGGTCAGAGGCATACCGATACTACAAACGGCTTTCGTGCTTATAGCGCAAAGCTGCTCAAAGACCCAGACATTGCCGTATTCCGTGATATATTTCAAACCTATGAACTTCATTATTACCTCGCTATCGAGAGCAGCCGCCGTAAACAGTATAAAACGGCCGAAACGCCAGTGGTGCGAACGTATCCGAAGAAAGGTAAAACACCAACAAAAATTAGCCCCATTAAGGGAAACATGCACGTTTTAAAGGTGTTGTTCTATGCGGTTGCCGGAAAATATCGCAAACATAAAAAATAGCCTCTCAAGATTTCACATCCAGTCTGCGTTAGTAGCAGTGAGCATGCTAGCACTGCTTGCCATTGTTTTCTATCCTGGATATATGTCGCCCGACTCCATTAGCCACCTTGAGCAAGCTACGGGCGTAGCTCACCTTACTGATTGGCATCCGCCAGTTATGACGCGGCTGTGGGGATTTCTGATTAGAGTAACTGGCCACATTTCATCTATGCTGATTTTTCAGCTAGTGCTGCTTGTCGCGGCTATGTTTATGCTGTCGATTCTCGTATATCGGCACACTCGTAACCGAGCATGGGCTCTTTCTGTCTACGTGATTGTACTACTGCCTAATATAATGAATATTGCTGGCGTGATATGGAAAGATGTTCAGATGGCATTCAGTCTGACGTTGGCGGTAATCCTCATCTGGTTCATCATAAGCAGTAAAAAACCACTAGGACGTACTGTTAAGTATGGTATTGTCGGACTGGCGCTGTTATTGATTCTCTATGCCGGCATGTTACGATATAACGCATTATTTGCGGTGCTGACTATCTTGTTTGTGCTACCGAGATTATTTACCAAGCGACTTCCTGTATGGGGCGGTTTTGCCTGTATAGCGGCGGGTTTAATAGTGACGATTGGTGTCACTGCTGTTATTAATCAGCCTAGCGAAAAGACCCATCCGATTACCGCCGTACAACTTGATGATATAGTCCATGTCACTAATTTTGATGGAGAAGAACATCACGGCAGGTGGTCTATGTACAAAAAAATCCATGACACCTGTCGCGATAAAACAAAAGATATTATGAATTCTTATATCATATGTACAACGGCCGCCCAGCGAGAAGCACTCAAAAACGAACATCAAGGCGTGTTTAATGATTGGCTATCGACGATCATAAAACACCCAATAAAATATGCATCATATCGGTTGGCGACTTTTTCGATATTTCTCTTTCCGCAACCAGAGCGTATGTATATTTTTCAGCCTGGAATTGAGCAAAACCAGGTCGGTGCCGCGGTAAAGAATGAATATGCTATTAGTGGTCTAGCGGCATATGTTAAAGGCGGCGCTCAGGCGAATATCCCGCTGATTTTCCAGCCATGGCTATATCTTGCTGTCCTTGTCTTCATTTACTATAAGAGCGGGAGAATACGAGAACAGGTACAGCGACATCTTATCCGCGCGGTGGCTTTGTCGGGTCTTATATATATCGTGGCATACTTTCCTATGGCCGTGGCCGTTGATTATCGGTATATTTACTGGTCGGTCTTTGCAACGATATTGTCCGGACTATTCACGATAATATTAAGCCGACCAAAGAAAGAAGGCCGCCGCTCGTAGCTAACGTTTATTAATCTCTTCGCATTTATTAGCGTTATGTAGGCAAAAGTTACTTTGATAGATGTACAGGTTGTTTTGGGCGGTGACCTCGCGGTAAGATACGTCTTGTATTTCCAGAGAAGCCCCCGGTATCAAACTATAAACTTTTGGCGAAATTCGTATGGATGAATCATTTGGTGCCAGTGCCACAGGGAAGCTCCAGCCCGTGTCGTATTGTGGTAGCGACACAGGGTGTTTTTGTAGTGATGACCCAGATAACTCTAAGAGGTGTCTGGGTAATTTAGCGGTCATGGGTAGAATGCTTCTAGCATTGTAGCGAACCGACACTTCAAACACGCGTATATTGTTTGCGGCACCAGCAGTAATGACATAATCTCCGTTTGCGTCTTTTTGTATGTGGTGTTTCGGGTGATTCGTCTTTTCTTGGACTACAGTACTCGCCTGACGTTTCCACAAAACATGAGAATCATTTGTTGCAATGATAGTGTAGTTATCCTGAAGCTCCTTATAAAATGCCCAGTGACGAGTCCACAGCCACTCCTCATATTTAAAATATGAGGGATTTAGAGTTATGACGTAATCAGGCTTTTGGGTTATAAAATCTTGAGTGTAGTGATTTCTTCTGGCGGGGCCTAGGGCGTGTATAATATAGTCTTCACCCCCCGAAGACCCATTCTTCTGTTGGCGAATCGAGTCATAAACACTGGTGTAGGTAGACCAGACACGTGCCCCCTTTTCAATATGTGGAGCAAAGGCCTCGAGGCGCTTCCTCCAGGCGGTGCTGACATATTCAGCATCATCAGTAGAATGCCTGGCCTTTCTTGACTCAGTAATAATGTGTCTTAGCGGCATCCAATCAATTTTTTGTAGAAATACCGCAGTGTTATATCCTAGGGCGATGATGCTACCAAGCAACAACCCGAATGCTAAGACCGAGAAGCCTTTACCTTTAGTGTTAGGAGTCGATTTTTTTGCTCGGATCAGGTTATATATCACACGAGTTGCTATCGCCACGAGAATAACTCCTGCTGCTCGCTCCAGTGGTATGAGCTGCGCACTAGGTGCCCAGTAACCAGTGGCAGAAACAGCAAACACCACCAGGCCATATAGTAGCAAGATAGAGAAAACGAACGTTTCTTTTTTGGACAGTAGAGCTTTCTTTACACCAATTATATAGGCAACAACACCGCCGATAATGATGGGCAGCATGTAGAATAGCATCCTGTTGGTGAATAACTGATCAAGATTGCTTAATTGCAAAAAACTGTTCGGCGGAGCGCCAAAGTACCATCCTTGGTCGCCTGAAACTTCAACGAGTGCATAGTAAAGTGCCTCGTGTGCGTGGCCAAGCGTCATAATTGAAAGCACGACATATGTGGCCAGTGCTATACCGAATAACTCGCCAACAAACGCCAGCACCCGCTTTTTTATCGTTTCCTTGGAACGAATATACTGAATTACCCTGATGAGCACATAAGCAAGCATGAATGCAAGGCCTTGCTCGGTTCCGCACGCGACGGAAATCCCCATGAGGGTATAGAGAATAGGATAATAAAAGTCGACCCTCGTCTTATGTTTACCGATATTAACATGCCAGTCTGGGTGCCATAACATAAATGCTGCTGCAATGAATGGAAAGGCTGTCCTGAGACCTAGAAGGGAATTACCCGCCCAAATTGCATCGATGCACAGCAGTGAAATAACGGTAAATATACTTGTCGTAAAGACCGCTTTCTTTACGTTTTTGAAGTAAGCCCAAAATAGCAAGAAAGACGAGATGAGGAATAGGAGCGGCGACAGCAACAACTTTGCGACCTCCACAGCAAACAAGTTGTGACCCATGACGTAAAACAAAGGAAAATGAAGCAGGGGAACTCCTACCCCATGAAAGAATGGAAAGTCTCGTGCTAAAACTTCACCATCAAGTAATCGGCGGAGGGGGTTGTATAGCTGGAACGTCCCATTGGCCGCATAGGAATCCATCGCCAGGCCATTCCCAAGAGCTGCGAACACAGCGTAACCTACGAAAACCAACAAGTGGGCAATACTTACAAATACCGCGGTAAAAAGCAGTGCTTGTTTAAGAGTTATCTGGCCTAAAATTTTAGGTTTCTTCATAGTGCCTAAACCATTCTATAATTGATAGTGCCGCATGTCCATACTGGCTATCGTTGAGTTTTATATAAAATCTGACATAATTGTAGCCAGGAGGAATATACTATGAAGACTGCCTTAATTGGGTACACCGGATTCGTCGGTGGAAATATAAAGAGTCAACACGAGTTTGACGATTATTATAACAGCAAAAATATAGCTGACATTGAAGGTCAAGAGTACGACCTGGTGGTGAGCGCTGCAAACCGTGCTGAGATGTGGCGGATCAATCAGGAGCCAGAGGTTGACCGTGCGGAGATTGAAGGGTTTATCTCACATATCAAAAAGGCAAAGATCAAGAAGCTCGTCCTGATTTCAACAGTCGGTGTTTATAAAAACCCAAATGGCGCTAACGAAGATACGCCCATTGAAACCGAAGGGCTTTTGCCATACGGAGTTAATAGATATTATCTTGAGCAATTCTGTCGTGAGAACTTTGACACAACAATTGTTCGCCTGCCGGGGCTATTTGGCGACGGGCTGAAGAAGAATGTTATTTATGATCTGATGAACAATAACATGGTTGAAAAAATTCATGCTGATGGTATGTATCAGTACTACAATCTCGCCAATATTTGGCGCGATATCACCATTGCGCTTGATAATAATCTGCCGCTGGTTAATTTTGCAATGCCGCCAGTCAGCACGCGGGAAGTCGCCAAGGTTGCCTTTGGTATAGAGTTTACCAACACACCAGAAGGAGTAACACCGGCCTACTGGGATATGCACAGTAAATACGCTGAGGTATATGGTGGTGAGGGCAATTATCTATATACAAAGGCAGAGGAGCTAGCTGGCATCAAGGAGTTTGTTGCAAAAAATAAGTAATCATGGTATAATGCGGTCATGAGTTCGAAAGAGTCAATGAAGCTTGCCATCTCGAATATTGCCTTTGGTAAAGATCAACAAGCAGCACTGAAGTGCGTGTCGCAGAGTGGTGTTGAAGGTCTTGTGGTTGCGCCGACGATTATTTGGCCAAGCTTACCAGAGATTGCCAATCTCTCTGGGCAGGAGCTTAAAGATCGACTTGGGACTTTGAAGTGGAAAGCTGGAGAATATCGCAAAAAGCTTGGGGATTTCGGTCTAGCGTGTGTTGGGCTGCAATCTTTAACATACGGGGTTGGAGAGAATGCGAAGATTTTCGGTACTGAAGAAGAGGGTAAAAATCTAACAGAACATCTAAAGAGACTAACCGACCTTGCTGGGTCACTCGGTGCAGACTCGATGTCATTTGGTTCACCGGGGTTACGCAACCCGGGAGAGCTTAGTGACAAGCAGGCTATGGAGAGAGCGGCTAAACTGTTTGGCGAAGTTGCTATTGCGGCCCATGATAACAAGACGCAGATAGCATTTGAGCCGCTATCAGGCTATGGCAACAAGTTCGTGGAAAACTTAGAACAGGCCAGGGAACTGGCTAATCGCATCGACCATCCGGGGTTTGGAATTCATCCTGATGCAGCGGCGATGTATGGCGCTGGGGACGCGCCGGGGGATTTGGCTTCACTGATCCATAACCATAGAGATAGTGTACGCGGTATTGATGCCAGCGCTCCGGAGCTGAAGCGGCTTTCACTTGCGCCGGAGGTTCCCCAGGGAGGCTATATGGATGCTCTCAGAGGGGCTAATTATGATGGCTGGGTATCAATCGAAATGAGAGGTCCTTTGAACCCGAAGGTTCTTAAGGAGGAGATCGAAATCTTTAAAAAGCAATGTGGTCTCGCGGCATAGCCCATAGGATAAATAGTGGTATAATTACCATATGAAACTAGCTATATCAAACATCGCATGGACAAATGAAGAAGAAGCGGACGTTGCCGCAAAGCTGCGGGAGCTTGGCGTACGCTACGTCGAGATCGCGCCGACGAAGCGCTGGGATGATCCGACTAAGGCAACTCCCGAGCAAATTAACGAGTATGTCGAGTGGTGGCGGGGGTATGACATTGAGGTTGTGGCTTTTCAGTCGATGCTGTTTGCGCGCCCTGACCTAAAGCTGTTTGAATCAAGCGAACTTCGCAACGAGATGCAGCAATATATGGCTGACTTTTTGCGGTTAGCTGGGGATATGGGTGCTGGTCGGCTGGTATTTGGTTCACCAAAGAATCGACAGCGCGGTGCGATGTCAGTAGAAGAGGCGGACGGTATCGCAAGCCGTTTCTTTGCCGAGCTCGGTGATGTCGCCAAGGAGCGTAACACCATGCTCTGTATCGAACCGAATGCACCTCAATATAATTGTGACTACGTGACAACAGCAGACGAAGGCGCGCGGCTTGTTCGTACGATTAACTCGGAGGGGATCGGTCTGCATCTTGATACGGCATGCATGGCGTTAGCTGGTGATGATCTTGGCGAATCGATACGAAACAATGGCGATATCTTGAAGCATTTTCACGTTAGCGCTCCGATGCTTGATCGAGTTTATGATCGAGACGATGTTGACTATCGCGCTGCAGCTGATGCGCTAAAGTCCATTGGCTATGAGGGCGTGGTGTCAATCGAAATGCGTCCGGGCGAACAGGGAGAGAACGTGAAGCGTGTAGAGGACGCAGTATCGTTTGTGCAAAGCGTTTTTGAAGTGTAAGAGGACTGATCTGTCATTGACAAATTAAACTTATATGTTAAAATGATAGTATGACTGAAGTTAAGAGGCCTTCTATAGAGGGAGCACCGGTTGTTATGGTGACGGGAACAAAGTATAAGCGTAACGATCTCCGTTACGACCTCGCGCGCACGACCGTAAAGAGATGTGTCAAAGACCATGAGCTGCCATGCGTTGTGGTTGATGCGTCGCCTGATCCGCTTATTGCAAAGGACCTCGGTCAGCTCGGGGCTGCCGTAGTATGTGTTAAACCAGAAGAAGGAGGAATTCCCAAGCAGCGACAGATTGGTGCGGGGTGTGTACTAGATCAAGGTGGAAATAAAATTATCACCTCCGAGCCAGAGAAAACGGGTATGCCAGATTTTGCAGAAGAGATTAGTAGGATGCTGGATGAGTTTTCAGTCGTCGTTATTGGGCGGACAGAGCGTTCAAAAGAATCAATGCCGCCATTCCAGCGGCGTACCGAGGAATTGATCGGCTGGTTATTCGAGTATATACTAGGAATGCCGGCGGATGCGCTCGCTGGTCCACGGGGCTATAATCGTCAAGGGATGCAGCACCTATTAGATTATCCTTCAGATGCACCGGGAATGAACAACTGGTTATATATGTACTATACTGTTCTGGCGGCAATGGCTAATGGAGAGCGTGTCGGTGGAACTGAGGTCGACCTGATGTATCCAGAATCGCAGGTTAAGCAGGAAACAGATAATCTTGATTTTGACAGAAAGCGCGACGAACAAGCTAGAATGCAGGCCCACGTATTACTAGGAAAGAAGTCTGAGGCTCCTCAGCACTATAAAGCCGAGATACAGCGCATCAAATTGCTGAGTGAGCTTGATGCCGAGAAGGCTGTTCTGCGCGAAATGATACTAAAAGAGCTTACATTAATGCCAAAAGATCCAACGATTGAGCGGATACAGCAGTTCTTTGGTAGGGTAGAAGCTATAGCGATGTTATTTGGCTACGAGGGCGGTGTTGACGCTGACAGGTCCCGCTAGTGGCTCATTGTGATATGGATACAGAATCCTCTAAAGAATAGGTGGCGTTTGTGTGCCTAACTCGGTATACTATATAGTATGATAGCTGTAATTATTGCCGGTGGTTCAGGTACGCGTCTCTGGCCACTCTCAACCTCCACTCAACCAAAACAACTTTTGGCGTTAACTAGTGAGCGCACCATGGTCCAACAAGCCTATGACCGGGCCAGAAAGCTGGGTGATACAATTTATGTGGTGACTGAGGCTAGTCATGCTGGAGCGCTTCGGGCGCAGTTGCCAGAGCTCTCAGACGAAGCCTTTTTGATTGAACCAGGGCGGCGAGGAACAGCGCACTGTATTGTATTTGCACTGGACTATATTAATCGACATCATGACCGAACCGAACCGATTGCTTTTATCCATTCTGACCATAACGTTCGTGATATCCAGGGATTTGCTCACTCGTTTGATACGGCAGCGCGCGTCTCTAATGAGCGTGGTTGCATTACTCTCATTGGTATTGAGCCGACTTTCCCATCGACTGGATTTGGTTATATTCAGCGCGATGGAGTAATTGATGCTCGTGCAGGCGTCTATAATGTAGAGTCGTTCAAAGAGAAGCCTGACTACGAGACGGCGAAGCAGTATGTTGAGTCGGGAAATTATTTATGGAATTGCGGCTATTTTGTTGGCTCGGTTGATGTTTTTATGAGTGAAATGCAGCGGAGTGCTCCAGATCTGTGGTCAAATTACCAGACGCTAGCGTCAATTGCTGACTTCGGTAGCGAGGCCTACAATCACGCGTACCTGGCGCTAGATAATCAAGTTATCGACATCGCCCTGATCGAAAAAGCTCATCAGCTGGCTATGGTATCGGCCAGCTTTGACTGGATGGACATCGGTAATTTCAAGGATCTACATGATGCGGTCGCCAAGGACGAGGCGGGCAATTACGCATATGGTGACAACATTCATACCATTGATGTCGCTAATACCTATATTCGCAACGAGCAGCCGGACAAGCCGGTGGCGGTGATCGGCCTTGATAATGTAGTGGTGGTTAACACACCAGACGGTGTGCTGGTGGCACGGCGGGATGTGGCCGCCAAGTGTGGTGACATCGCAAAGCAGTTGCAAAGATAGCCCAGCAGCCGAGCCACGACCTAACGACTATGATTACAAATGTAAGTATCTAGTGTGGATAAGCCAGGATCATCCGCTATGAGTTGGGTTCTTTGCGGCCATACTGCTCATATACTGCCAGCGTCTGCTCGGCCATTCGCTGCCACGAGAAGGTTTTGACGTGCTGTTTACCCTTCTTGATGAGCTCACGACGTCGCTTCTCGTCAGTCAGAAGTTCGTCAATTGCCCGCGCCATGTCCTCGACGCTATACGGATCAAAGTAATGAGCTGCCTCGCCATGCGTTTCCGGCAGGCAGGTGGCGGTGCTCGAGGCGACCGGTGCGCCGTGCAGCATGGCTTCGAGACCCGGCAGGCCAAAACCTTCGCTCAGCGATGGGAAGCAATACACGGCCGCATGCTCGTACATCCAGCGCAGTTGCTCGTCCGACACAAAACCAGTGAAGACGACATTTGTAATACCGCGTTCATTAACGTACGCCTCGTGGCGAGCGTAGTTGCCATCCTTCTTGCCAGCCAATGCTAGTATCAGCTCGGGGTGTTTTTGTTGCAATAATTCAAATGCGTCAATTAGTCGCCGCAAATTTTTATGCGGCGTCGGCCGGCCAACATACATGATGAACTTTTTGCCAACCAGCTCTTTGACCGGATCATTGCCCTTTGGTAGCTCGTCAGCGGATTCAAGTGTCACGGTAATCTTGTCCGGACTGACCCCGGTAAAATCCACCAAGTCACGCTTGACAAAGTCAGAAATGGTGATGATATGAGCTGACTTTCGGGCAACTTTTTTGTTGACCCATTTATAAATTTGCTGCTTTATCCAGAAGACCATCGGGTTCTTGTCGGGGTTGTTGAACCGAACGGTGGTCAGGTCTTGCATGGTGGTGACGACCGGGCTGGCCCGGTACCACACGGGCTGCTGAACCATTGCAAAATGCACGAGATCTGGGCGCAGCTCCTCCAGCTGTTTCTTAAAACCTCGTTGCTCGGCAAACGAAAATTCAGCAAATGGACAGGCAACTTTCTGAAAGCGCGGGTTATCGGCCTGCCAGCTATCCATGTCCTTTGGCTTGAGTAAGATAATATAGTCATTCCTGCTATCAATTTTTTGTAGATAATGAATCAGCCGTTCGACGTAACGGCCGGTGCTCGTCCGTAGCGTCCGAGCATCAATGGCGATGCGCATGAGCGCCCCTCCTTTCGTTGGTTACAAGTTTCTTTATGGCAGTCGTAAAGGCATGTTCGGCAAATGGTTTAGCGGAGGTGGCGATGGCTCGCGGCGAGACTCGCTGGTCGGGCAGTGTTTGGAGCGTTGCCACCAAGCTCTCAACGGTTTGTTCGGCGAAAAACCAGCCGTTCTTACCAGGGTTGATATAGTCCAGTGCGCCACCAGCTTGATATGCTACCACTGGCAGTCCAGCGGCCAAGGCTTCAACTGGTGCGACGCCAAAATCTTCGTGGGCGGTAAAGATGAATAGGTTGGCTTGTTGGATGGCGGCAGCCCGGGCCTCGTCACTGACATAGCCAAGAAAGCGCGTCGATTCGCCCGCCAGCTTCTCCAGCTGCTCGCGATCAGGCCCATCGCCCATGATGTCGAGCGGCCAACCAAGCTGCTGACAGGCCCGAATCACCAAATCCAGCCGCTTCATCGGTACCAGGCGCCCCCACACCACGCAGCGCGGTCGGGTGGGTAGCGTCACGGAGCGCGGCCGGGTTTTTGCGAGTGCCATAAAGCTGGTTGTTTGCACCGGCGGAAAGACGACGATGCTGTCTCGGTCATAGAATTGCTTGATATCAGCCTGAATGGCGGTGGAATTAGCCAAGAAAACATCAACGTGCTGGGCTGCCTGATAGTCACGCCACCGGAGGGGCCGGACCAGCAGCCGCAAGCCCAGTCGCGCCAGCCACCGTGGTCGAAAGCTCGGCCGACGCAAGTATTCCTGATAGTGCCGCCAATAAAAATGCGTTGGCGTATGACAATAACAGATATGTCGTTGATCGGGGCGGGTAGTTCGGATAAACTTGGCCTCGCCATTGCCAGAGCTAGAAATAATAATATCAAATTGCCCTAAATCTAGCCGCGCGAACCACCGCTGCCTGAGCACCGGCAGTAGTCGCCTGAGCTGGGCAAATGGCCAATGCTGTAAATAACCAGTTACCACCTTGTTATCAAGTTTTTTTCGCCACGTTTGGGAGCAGTACGAGGTGTAAATCGGGGCGTCAGGATAGAGCTGGTGTAGCGCCAGGACAACCTGCTCGGCGCCACCGCCATACAACCAGTCGTGAACGATCGCGATGGTCGGCTGGGTGCGCATCACGACTCCTTCTTAAAGATGACCAGGCAGGTCTTGAGGAGGATGGTGATATCCAGCCATAAACTCCAGTTTTGTACATAATAAAGATCCAGCCGCCGCCGCTCTTCGAAGCCGATGCTGCGCCGCCCCGACACAACCGCTAGGCCAGTCAGGCCAGATTTGACCGTCAGCAGCGTGTGCTTTTTCTCATAATTGCTCAGCTCGTGCGGCACCAGTGCCCGCGGCCCAACGAGGCTAATATCGCCCTTGATAACATTAAATAACTGCGGCAGTTCGTCGAGGCTAAACCGGCGAATGAAACGACCGACCGGCGTGACGCGAAAGTCGTGGTTGAGCCGATCGCCATTCTGCCGATATTCGTCGATCAGCTCTGGCTTGCCAATCATTGTGAACACCTCCTCGTCGGTCTTGCCGTCAAACTTGGCGTAGTGCGAGCGAAATTTATACACCTTGAATGGGCGATTAAACTGGGTTAAACGTCGCCGCTGTTGCCCATGCATCAGCACGGGGCCGCGTGGGTCGCCGAGCTTAACAGCGATTGCCACTAGCAGCATAATCGGCGAGGTAATGATGATACCAATGGTTGCACCGATGAGATCCATCAGTCGTTTGACCACGCGTCCATAGCCGGTGGCCAGCGGTGTTGGGTGAATGTATGCTAGCGGCACGGAATTGATAATCTCGACCGTATGGCGCGCCGTCATCAGGCCGTCGAGGGCTGGCGCTTGATAAAAATCGAGATAGTGCTGCTCCGCCAAGTTATAGTGCGCTTCGCTGCGAGCAGTGTCGGTCTGAATAATGGCGTCAATTTTATCGCGAGTCAGCGCCGATGCCAGTGTCGAACGCCGCAAACCCTTGAGCCGTGGCGGGATGAGTCCGTCTTTAGAAATAATAGCACTGAGGTGAAAGCCGGTTGAGGGATGGGCGCTGATAAACTCGGCCAGCGTCCGCGTCGATTCGGCATTGCCGACCAGCGCCACGCGCTTGATGCCGATGTTTTTGCGCAGCAGATGCAGCCGCACGATATTGGCAGCGCTACGCAGAATGAGTAAGATGACAAAGCTGATGATCAGCGCGTAAATCACCACCATCTTGGCCGGAAAGAGCGGTGTGTTGCTAAAGAAGCTGAAGGAAATCATCATCATGATGCCGCAAACCGCCGCCATGCCCAGTCGCCAAAATTCACGCAGCGGATGAATGTAGTGCTCACGGTCGTATAGCCCAAAAAACGAGAACAAGACAACCCACAGCGGCAGCATCAGTACAATCGACGTGATAAACTCCAGCGCCCCGATTTGCACATGGAAGGGTCGCGTGTCGAGTGATACGCGCATGATGTATGCCGCCGTGAACGCACCAACTAGTGCCAGTACGTCCAGCCCGATCAACACCAATTTGAAGTAAAAATCAGAGTTCTTCTTCATGACCTTTGGGGTGATTATACAAGAAAATACCAATCCATGCAAGGCAATGTACCGAGTTGATCAAGCTGCCAAAAAACCAAAAGTGGATGGCGATAGCCGTCGTTAGCAGTAAGGCGAATCGCCCCCACGGTTTTAGTAGCCATCGGCCACTGCGCCATAGCGTGACGGCAAGCAGTGCTAGTAGTGGTAGCATACCGACAACGCCGATATTACTAAGCAGCAAAACGTAGAAAATATACACCGTATGATCGGTCGACACCGGTTGATGCAGCCGATGTTGGATAAAGCTGCCGAGATTACCAAGGCCAGTCCCAAAGAGCATCGTGCGTGGACTTGCTGCCCAGGCTCGGAGCGCCAGTCGAGCGGCGTTGAGTCGGTCATTAGCCGAAGCGGCGACGAAACCCGATGGCTGGAAATTGGCTGATGGTGCGAGCGGGTTTGGCTGGGCGGTGGGCGGTGACGGTGATGATTTCGGTGCCGTGGTCTCGTTGGTTGGTGGTGCTTGCGGTGAGGGTGTACTACTCGGCGTTGGGATGGTGGTTTTTAGCGGTAATTTGATGCGGCCAAGTGAGAGCTGGTCAAGCATGCTCACTGCAGTATTATAGGCAATGTGCGGTGTGTTGTGATAGCGAACCACCGCTGATACCAGCAGTAGAGTGCATCCAATCATGAACCCGGCCGTGATGATGCCGAGTTGACGCCACGCGTCACGATGAATAGGCTCCGCGGTGTCAATGGAACGAGCCTCGCTTCTACACCGCTGCCAACAGCGGACGATACCATACACGATGCACGCACCGATTATCGCAATAAATGCACCGCGCGAAAAGGTGAGGCTGATCGCCACGCTGCTACCAAAAACGCTCCAGCCAGCCAGTCGCCGCCTCTCTCGCCAGCACAGTCCGACGAACAGGGCTGGTAGCAGGCTGCTTGCTAAAAATTGCGGCTCAGCGGCAAATAAATTGATCCTGACAAAGCCAAACACGCCGGCGTGACAACCTGAGCAGAGCGTACCGAATGCTGTTGGTTCAACGTGAGCAAAGATGAGCTGCAGCACCGCTAACACACCGAACACAATGCCGCTCCACAGGCCAATTGTCATGAGGCGGCGCTGATCACTCGTCGATAATGCCCGGTACATCAGGGCGGCACACGCCGCGGTCAGCAGTAGCAGCAAGAGCGATGCCGTATATAATGCGGTACGCGCTCGGACATAGGATAATAGCAGCCCAACGATACTAGTGATAGCCAGCATGCCAATGCCGAGCCACCACCATCGCCCGCGAGGCCGCAGTCGCTGGCGCACCATTATACCGAGACCGCAGCCAACCACGCCAATTACCGCCACTTGATATAGTCCAATGCGGAATGACGGAAAATCGAGCATCGCCAGGCTGATGCTCGGCTGTAGTGACAGCGCGCCGCCAAACAACACAACGGCCAGTAGCCACACATACATCGTTGATGATACTCGCTTCACCTCTTTAGTATAGCGCAAATAGTGTGGGCAGGTTATACTAAAAGCATGCAGCCAACGAAAAAGCAAAAAATACTGCTGGATTTCATCGATGGGTTTATTAAGGGCAATGGCTACAGTCCGACGCTACGGGAAATTATGCGGGCGCTGGGGTACAAGTCGGTCTCAACGGTGGCCAAGCATGTCGATAATTTGGTGGCGGCCGGGATGTTAGATAAGCGCGACGGCGAGGTGCGGTCGCTGGTGCTGCGCCGGGCGGAAAAAGAGGCTTGGTGGCAAAACTTGGTGAAGGAGATTAAGCAGCGGGAAGCGGTGGATGATGAGAAATCGCGCCTGGAGGCAGAAATCTTGAAAAAAGCCCTGGAAATTATCCACCGGTAACTTTACAACTGATTGAAAACTCGCTATAATACGACACGTATTCCGGGGTAGCTCAGCGGTAGAGCGGTTGGCTGTTAACCAATAGGCCGCGGGTTCGAACCCCGCCCCCGGAGCCATGAAAAGACACTTCCCCAGGGAGGTGTTTTTTCTTTGTTGACTAAAATGGCCAAAGGTATTGGTTATTCTAAACAGTTGTCTTAGCAGTCGTATGGAGCTGTAAAGGGATTAAGTAGAATCTCAAAATACTATTTAAAGGGTAATTCATGCTAAGTTATCACTTTTCTGATTGATGTATAATCTAGGTGGAGATATGTATGAAAAATAGCGCACAAATACGGTTATTGAAAGCTCAGATTGATAAGATTGATGACCTTGAAAGGAGTGAAAATTATTATAATTATAAATCATGGCACACACAAACTGAGCTTTTATTAAGAGAGGTATTAGGTGAATCTAGTGGGGTTCAGGAATTTCATATACTCGGTGATGATCATGGAGCTGTCGTCAACCGTAATCCTGATATTAATGCTAGGCTAAGGGCTAAAACTTATTTTAGAAATTTAAATAAGTGCCGTAGTCTCTTAATTGGTATTCTAGAATTTTTAAAGAGTAAAAAGGTGAGTAACACTGAGAAGCCGATAAGCACTCAAGCTTTAGGGAATTTGCATAAAAATGTTAAACAAAAGTGCTCTAAACTGTATACAGATGGGCATTATCCAGAAGCTGTCGAAAAAAGTTTTAAGGTTGTTCGCGATAGGCTCCGCGAACTAACTACATACGAAACTGGATCTGAAGCATTTGGTAAAGGTGGGCTGTATATTAAAGGCGCGTCAGCAGAAAATGTTGACAATGATTTCCAGAGTGCCGTCAAATTCTTGACTATGGCTATTGATCGGTTTCGTAATGAAAAGAGTCATACATCAGACGGTAATATAAATGATCCAGCACGTGCCTATGAGTATCTCACGTTGAGCAGCTTAGCAATGCGTCTATTAGATGATAGTGAAGTGCGAGAAAAAATTGAGCAACCAAAAACGAAGCTAGATAGCACCAGTTCCTCAAAAAAGATACAAAAAAACGCTATGGATGAAACTCGAGTAACACTTGATGCAATTCAGATTTTAGCACTGAGGCTCTTTGGAGCCATGACTGACTACAAGGAGCTACTCGTTTTGCGAACTATGGGTGGCAGTTTCATTCGTCCGGTAGGAGAGATTAAAAACGCTAGTCTTATGGACGAATTGAATAAAGTAGATGTGGCCGAATTTGAAGCGAACCTTGACCAAATGGTTTTATGGGGACTGTTAACTCTCGAGTATAGCTCAAGGGGTACGCCACGTTATAAACTTGCAAAACCCGGATATGACATCCTAAAGGAGCATCCTGAGCTCACTTCATGTTCAAGCAGTAAAACTGATGTCTAGAGTTTGTGTTTTTTGCGGTTCTAGTAAAAATATTTCGCGAGAACATATATTTTCCGACTGGCTATCTCAGAAGTTTGCGAAAGGCACTAAAGGTAATAATGAAGTAAGGGGCGATGATTTAAGCAGAAATTGGCAAAGCTCAATTTTTCAAGACAAGATAAAAATTGTTTGCGAAAAATGCAATAACGGATGGATGTCTGATATAGAGACAAGAGCCAGTAAGCTACTCAGTCCGCTTATTTTTGAGCACAGACCAGCTAGTTATTCTAAAGATGAACAGACCATCATTGCATTATGGGTGCAAAAAACTGTACTAGTGATTAGTAAGACAATGGAGGGCACTTTTCAGATACCAAAAGAATTTTATTCACAACTATATAAATCAAGAATTGCACCACTGGATAATATGATGGTTCATATTGGCTGGCGACTTGAGTTTGGAGGTATGAGTCACACCAAACAGCCAATCGCTTCATTTGAAATAAAACAAGTAACGAGAATCGAAATTGATAGATTATCAGTAAATAAGATAAATGATCAGATTAATGATGGAAAAATGATCTGGGCTGCATCATTAGCTATAGGTTATGTGGTGTTTAATATATTTGGAACTAATCTTGATGGTAATGTGCAAGTTGGTAGCAGTGATGAGCACATCTTCGTATGCATACATCCCTACCTAAGTGATTTTAACTGGCCAACTGAAAGGCCGATTAATGCTGTAGGGGGATTGATAGGTGTTCGCAAAGGACTTTATGGTGATTAAGATTGCTTAGCCAAAGTTATAACTTTATTTATCGTAGGGAGCAAAGAAAAGACACTCCTATGGAGGTGTCTTTTCTTTGCTCTGATTTTGTGATGGCTGAGGATAGTTTGTTAAAATTTTACCTAAACTCACAGGTCTACTTAATTTGTGGTTGGCCAAAATATAATATTCCCCGAAAATGACTTAAAGCAATTTTACAGACCCCTCATCTATAGTTGCTGGCATGAATATGAAAGCAGCAACCATACCCCAACCACTGGCCCGGCCGCGGCATCTGGTCGCTCCTGAGAGCCAGCCGTCGTTTCGGGCAATTGCCCGTCCGCTCATTGACATTGTCGTGCCAGTATTAAATGAGGAAAAAATCCTTCAAAAAAGCATCACGACACTTGATGAATATATGGCAAAACATCTGCCGTATCGCTATCAAATCACCATTGCGGACAATGGCAGTCAGGACAAGACCCTGGAAATTGCCAAACGTTTGGCGGAAAAATACCAGTCAGTGCGAGTGGTCAGCCTGGCGGAGCGTGGTCGCGGACGAGCGCTCAAACAGGTCTGGCAGAATAGCCCAGCGGACATTTTGACGTATATGGACGTTGATCTGTCGACCAGCCTGGATGATTTTCTACCGATGATTCAGCCGTTGGTGGTGGGCGAGGCTGGCGTGGCGATTGGTTCGCGGTTGATGAAAGATTCTAGAACCAGTCGTGGCGTGAAGCGGGAGTTTATCTCGCGTTGTTATAACAAAATCATCAAATGGACGTCAGGTACCAAGTTTAGTGACGCGCAGTGCGGCTTCAAGGCGATTCGCCGGGATGTTGCTGCAAAATTCTTACCGAAAATCAAAGACAATGAATGGTTTTTTGACACCGAATTGTTGATCAAAACTGAGCGAGCCGGCGTGCCGATTTATGAACAACCAGTCACCTGGATTGAAGACACGGACAGCCGCGTAAAAATCGTAAAAACGGCTGTCGATGATCTGAAAGGGCTATACCGCGTTAACAAGGAACTAGACAAACGGTCGTGGTTTGAGAAGTGGACATTGCCGGTGCTATTGGCGCTAACTGGCGCGCTGTATTTGTTCGGCGCGCTTCATAACGGCATGGCGAATAGCTACTATGCGGCGGCGGTGCAGGCGGCCAGTCAGGATTGGACGGCGTGGCTGTTTGGTAGTTTGGATGCGGCCAATTATGTGTCGGTTGATAAGCCACCACTAGCGACGATGGTGATGGGACTATGCGCTCGGTTGTTTGGTTTTTCAAGCTTCTCGATGTTGCTACCAAGCGTGCTGGCGGGCGTTGGTTCGGTGTGGCTAGTCTATGCGGCGGTAAAACGGCAGTTCGGTTTCACCAGTGCCGTGATTGCTGGAGCAACGCTGATGCTGACACCAGTGGCGGCGCTGATGTTCGGCTTCAACAATCCCGATGCGATTTTGACATTGATGTTGACCGCCAGTGGCTACGCGTTTTTACGTTCACTGGAAGGTAAGCGACCGCTGCTGTGGCTGGGTTTGGCGGGGTTATTCACGGGGCTGGCGTTTAACACCAAGATGTTGCAAGGGTTGATGGTACTACCAGCGATGATGCTAGTCTATCTGGTGTTTGCCAAGCCGCCGATTGTAAAGCGGTTTCTGCACGTGATGTTTGCGGGCGTCATCACCGCGATATCGACGCTGTGGTGGAGCGTGCTGGTCTGGTTGACGCCAGCTGGTAGCCGGCCGTGGGTGGGTAGCACTAACGATAACAATATTTGGAGCTTGATTTTTGGCTATAACGGCTTTGGTCGATTGCTTGGCGGGCGTGGTGGAGGCGGTGGCCCGGGCGGTACGCCACCAAGTGGCGGTATGGGCGGTGGTACGACACTTCAAGCTGCTGGTAATACCACGCAAACTGCGACAGATGGTGCCGGTATGATGCCGGGTGGTATGGGCGGTGGCCCAGGCGGCGCGGGATTTGGTGGACAAACGGGAATTTTCAGGATCTTTAACAATGATTTTGGGCCAAATATTGCTTGGTTACTAGCCTTAGCTCTGGCGGGCGGTGGGCTGATGCTATGGATTTTGCGTAAAACGCCACGGACGAATCGTGGGCGGGCGGCAGTAATTTTCTGGATGCTATGGCTGCTGATTCACATCGTGATTTTCAGCATGACCAGTGGCGTGATTCACCCGTACTATGTGGTGGCGATGGCGCCGGCGGTGGCGGCACTCGTCGGTATCAGTCTGCCGTTTCTGTGGGGCGCGTATACCAGACGTAAACCATATGCTTGGTTACTGCCGGTGCTGGTCGGCGTGACAGCAGCGACCACAGTGATTATCCTCGGTTACGCTGACACGATGATGTGGCTGATGTGGATAGTGAGCCTATTCGGCCTAGCGGGGATGATTGGATTATTAGTCAATCTTTACGCACCGCACCGGTGGCTGCAAAACTCAGCAATCGTCGCTGCCCTAGCCGCCTGCACGCTCGCCCCGACGGTGTATACCCTAGCGACAGTCAACGTCGCACACACTGGTAGTATTCCGACGGCCGGGCCGAGTTCGACGGCGATGCGGGGCAGTAATAACGAAACATCGCAGGCGGACAGCCAGTTGGTGCAGTATCTTTTACGGCATCAATATGGTGCAACCTGGCTGGTGGCAGTAGCCAGCGCCAACGAGTCAGCGGCGATTCAGCTGACCAGCGGCCAGCCGGTGATGGCGGTTGGTGGATTTAACGGTAGCGATACGCCGCTGACGCTGGAGCAATTTAAGCAATTAGTGAGGGACGGCAAGGTCAACTATTACGCC
>CAUUMU010000001.1:0-64250 GCA_963546435.1 uncultured Candidatus Saccharibacteria bacterium | reverse complement strand
CCGAAGATGATTTGATGCGAATTTTCCAGGGCGAGCGCATCGCGGCGTTGATGGACCGGCTGGGAGTCGACGAGGAAACGCCAATTCAAAACCGTGCGGTGTCAAAGACCCTGGAGGCGGCTCAGAAACGTGTCGAGGGTTACAACTTTGATACGCGTAAAAATGTTGTTCAGTACGACAACGTGATTAATCGTCATCGCCGCGTGGTCTACACGATGCGGCGAAAAATCCTTGAAGGCGATAATATTCAGCCGGAAATTGAGCGGTTGTTGCGAGATAGAGTCAAAGAATTAGTGACGCTACCGACCAAAAACAATCCGAAGTTTATTGAGGAATTTACGTCGGCCCTTCCAGTCGATGAAGCGGCCGTGCGCAAGGTTGGCCGCGAGAAAAAAGACCGTCCACGCCTCCAAAAAGCCCTGAAACTAGCACACCAGGCCTACCGGGAAAAAGATGAAGAAATCGGTACTGAAGAGTTGCGCGGCGTGGAGCGCGAGGTGTATATGGCGGTGCTCGACACCCTGTGGATGCAGCACCTAGAGAATATGCAACACCTACGCGAAGGGATCCACTGGCGCAGCGTTGGGCAGCGCGATCCATTGGTAGAATACCGGGCGGAGTCACAAAAATTGTTCACCAGCCTCCAGGAAAATCTGCGTAACGAAGTTCTGAACACAATTTTTCATATTCATAAATCTGACGCAGTGATTCGCCAGTCGCAGGATGATGAGTATGATACCGAGCTAACGCGCCTAGCGGAAAGCGCAGTTGAGCGTGGTGTTAATGAAGTTGGTGCGGGCGAGGAAAATCGCGACGGTGACTTTTCAGTGAAAAAGGGTAAATCTAACGCTGAGTCGAACCGTGCCAAAAACCAAGCACGCAAGAAGAAAAAAGCACAGCGCCAAAACCGCAAAAAGAACCGCAAATAAATCTAAAACCGGTGGGCAGAGAGCGACAGATAGATGAAACATACGGTCAAAGAAATAAAATTGAAAAATGGTGCGAAAGGCCTGTTCATTGACGTGCCGGATGCGACGGTGATGAGCTTTCAGGTGCAGTTTCGGGCGGGCAATCGCTACGTTCGCGGCAAGGACATCTACGAGACGGCGCACATCATGGAGCACATGGCGTTTGGGGCGAATGAGAAGTTTCGTTCGGAGTACGCGTATGAACAGGAGTTTACCAAGAATGGCGCGTACCATAATGCGTTCACCTCTGATTATTCGATGGTGTACGAGGCGGCCTGTGCGGATTTTGAATGGGATCGGATTTTGGAATTGCAGCGGCTGGCGATCACCACGCCGCGCTTTAACGCCGAGGAACTAGAGGCCGAGAAAGGCAATGTTCGGAGTGAGCTGACCGGTTATCTTAATAATCACAACCGCGTGATGTGGCCGCGGGTGCAGCAAGCGCTGGGTGAGGATATTTTGACGTATAATCAGCGACTGAAAACGATTGACGCGATTACTCTAAAGGATATTAAGGAGCATCATCGGCGGACGCATACGCTCAATAATATGCGGTTTGTGGTGGCTGGTAAGTTGACTGGGCGGATGGCGACGATTCGTGAATCGCTGGAGCAGTGGCAGCTAGAGCCGGGCGAGCGATTTGCTATTCCGCACGATAAACTGTCGAGTGCTGCACCGATTTTTATCCGCCGCAAGGAGGCCTCGAATCTGACATTTGGCTGGTCGATGAATCTACCGCGCGAGCTGAGCGATGAGGATTCTGATGCTATGGGTTGCTTGGATCATATCTTGACCGGGACGATGAGTTCGCGGATTTTTGGGGCGGCGCGCAAGAAAGGGTTGGCGTATGGTGTGTTTAGCGATACTTCGGTCGGGTTTCATGATTCGGCGTGGGACTTTGGCGGTCAGGTCAACCTCGAGACGGCAGAGGCGCTGTTTGATATCATTGTGCGGGAGCTGCGTCGGGTGCTGAACGGGACGATCACCTCGGAGGATATCGAGAATGCCAAATCGTATGCGCTGGGTCGCTATCAGATGGGGGCGCAGACGGTGGCCCAAATCAGTAATTTTTATACCGGTCGTTATTTTGCTGACGATTTCGTCAAGGATTATGAGGGCGTACCGACAGCAATTTTGGCGGTGACCGCTGACCAAATTGTTCGGGTGGCGCGAGAGTTTTTTGCAGCAAATACTTGGGTGCTTGCTGGCGTGAGTAGCGGTGACAAAGAACTGCTCGGGCGGCTGCAGGAGAAGCTTGAAGGGCTGTTTTAGTAGTGCTCAATGCTATAATAAACCTATGAAGATCATTATCGCTGGCTATGGCCTTGAGGGTATATCAAGTTTGAGATATTTTCAGCAGGCTTTTCCTGATGCCGAGTTTGTGATTGCTGACCAGAAAGCGGTCGAGAATGTGCCGGATGGCGTGGCAGTGCGGACTGGTGAGTCAGTGTTTGCCGAGCAGCTGCAGGATGCCGATATGGTGGTGCGAGCACCGGGTGTGTCACCGCGGCTACTCAAAACGTCGGGCAGAATATGGTCGGCGACCAATGAGTTTTTCGACAAATGCCCAGCGCCGATTATCGGCGTGACGGGGACGAAAGGTAAGGGTACGACTTGTAGTCTGATCGCTGCAATCTTGCGGGCGGCCGGTCAGACGGTGCATTTGGTGGGGAATATTGGTGTGCCGGCACTGGACGCGCTACCAAACATCACAAAGGACGACTTCGTTGTCTATGAGCTATCAAGTTTTCAGCTGTGGGATCTCAAGAAATCGCCGACCATTGCCGTGGTGTTGATGATCGAGCCGGATCATTTGGAGGTACATACGGATTTTGCTGAGTACCTCGATGCCAAGAAAAATATTCATCGTCACCAACAGGATGGTATATGTTTATATCACCCAACGAATAAATACTCACGGGAGGTAGCCACCGCGCCGCTTGATAGGCCGTTGTATGGGTGTGACTGTGAGACATGTAGCGAATACTGCGGAGATGATGAGTTAAATTTCGCGTACCGCTATGCTGTCCCTGACGAGGATCAGGTGTATGTCCGGGATGGTTACTTCTGTGTGCAAGATCGGCGGATTTGTCGCACCGATCATTTACGGCTGCCGGGCGCGCACAACCTCGAGAATGCGTGTGCGGCGATGAGCGCGGTGACAGAATTGCCGATCACAGTGACCGACGAGCAGTACGCGGCTGGACTAGAGAGTTTTACGGGATTGCCGCATCGATTAAAATTCGTTGCTGAGAAAAACGGCGTGAAGTATTACGATGACAGTATCGCTACCACGCCAGGCAGTGCCATCGCGGCGCTGCGGGCGTTTGAGGCGCCGAAAGTGTTGGTCATCGGCGGGTACGATAAAGGGGCGGATTATGATGAAATGGCCACGGAGATTACCAAACAAGCGGTGCGGGCGGTGATCATTATCGGGGCAAATGCGGCAAAGATTGAACAGTCGCTGCGCCAAGCATCGGTCACGGCGACGATAGTAGTGCTCGGCCAGACAACGATGGTGGATGTCGTCGCCCAAGCCAATCAATTATCTCGCCCGGGTGATGTTGTCATCCTCAGTCCAGCGGCCGCTAGCTTTGGCATGTTCAAAAATTACGTCGACCGCGGCGAGCAATTTGTGGCGGCGGTGGAGAAGCTTTATCCCTGATATACCTCAGGCTTCAACACTCCGATATACGGTAGGTTTCGGTATTGTTGGCGGAAATCTAGGCCGTAGCCGACGACGAATTCGTTGGGGACGGACAGGCCGACGTAATCGGCGGTAACGTTGGCGATACGTCGTTCGGGTTTGTCGAGTAGTGAGCAGACTTTGATTGAGGACGCACCGCGACCAGAGAATAATTCTAGCAACCTTTCCAACGTTCGACCGGTATCGACGATGTCTTCGACCAGCAAAATATGCCGCCCAGCAACGTCGCTGTCGATGTCTTTGAGAATGGTGACCGCACCGGATGATTCAGTCGCGTCGCCGTAGCTAGAGACATCAATGAAATCGATTTCCATATAGCAATCCATGGCGCGTACCAGATCGATCATGAATGGTGCTGCACCGCGCAGGACGCCGATGACCAGCGGATTCTTGTCGCGGTATTCGCTGGTCAGTTCTCGGCCCAGCCGCGCCACAGTATCATTAATTTGTTCAGTAGTTACGAGGATGGTAGCGATATCTTGATGCATAGGGGTAGTATAGCATGTTTTGTGTTGAAAGAAGGGGTGATTATGGATATGCTTGCGAAAGGCTGGAGCTAAGGATATACTGGCAGGAAAGATGAAGAGGAGTTTATTGTGGAGAAAATAAACCCAGGGGAAAGCAATAATATCGAACAGGGTAGTGGCAATGGTAAATTGGAGTTTAAAGATACTCCGGAGTTGCGGGAAAGGTTGGCGGGTTATTTGAGGGGTTATTATCCATCTCTCGTGATGAGTATTCTCTATGGCGACCTCAATAAGGTTAATGAAGAGATTAAATATTACCTTAGTGAGATTGAATCGCGCATTCAAGAGCATGATAAGTTTATGGAAGGTGTAATATTTGTAGCAGATGTGAATATCGTCGGTCGTGAGGAGATACACAAGTGGAGAGACTTTGTAGCATATATAAAAAAGAGACTAGGCGATCGAAAAAAGCAGCTTGTACTGGCTCAAGAAGGACTGAGAGACGCAATTACAACTACAACTAGCAAACCTACAGCGATTGTAAAGGCGATAATCAGCCGTAACCCTCCGGCTGTCATGTAGATATATCTTACACATGCTGATATCTGCTAAAATATATCCATGCAACCACTCAAAAAACGCATCCAAACTCTGCAGTCAGAAGTAGAACAGGCCAAGGCGGCGCTGGATTTTGCGGTGCTGGAGCAAGAGCTGGCGGCGCTGGACGAGCGGCTTAATCAGCCGGAGATTTGGCATAATCCGGACGAGGCGCAGGCGCTGGCCAAAAAGGCGGCTAGCTTGCGCCAGACAGTTGAGCCGTGGCAGACGCTGGGGGTGCAGCTAGCGGATATCGCTGAGTTGATGGAGCTGGGCGATGACGATTTGTTGCCGGAGTTTGAGGCGCAGGTGGCGGCATTAGAGCAAGAATTTACCTGGCGCAAGACTGATCTATTGTTCAGCGGCCCATACGACAACCGTGAGGCGGTGGTGCGGATTTCGGCCGGTGTAGGCGGGCTGGATGCTCAGGACTTTGCGGCGATGCTGGAGCGGATGTATCTGCGTTGGGCGGAGCGGTCGGGGATGAAAGTCGACACGCTGGAGCGCTCGACCAATGATGATGCCGGGATAAAGACGACGGTGCTGGAGATTTCTGGGCCGTTTGCCTATGGTAAATTGCGTTCAGAAAATGGCGTGCACCGGCTGGTGCGCCTCAGTCCGTTTAATGCTGATAATTTGCGCCAGACTAGCTTTGCACTGGTGGAGGTGCTGCCAAAAATTGATACACCGGATGAAATTGCGATTGACCTGAGTGATCTAAGGATTGATGTGTATCGCTCGGGCGGTAAGGGTGGCCAGGGTGTGAATACCACTGACTCGGCGGTGCGGGTGACGCACGTGCCGACGGGCATTACCGTGGCGATTCAGAATGAGCGTTCGCAGATTCAGAACAAAGAAACGGCGCTGAAGATTTTGCGCTCCAAGTTGCTCGCGATGAAGCTGGAGCAGCACGCCGAAACCCTGTCTGACCTCAGGGCCGGCGAGTCAGCCAACTGGGGTAGCCAGATCAGAAACTACGTCTTGCATCCGTATACACTAGTCAAAGATACCCGCACCAAGCACGAGAACCGCAACACCCAAGGGGTACTGGATGGCGATATCGATGAGTTTATGACGGCTTATTTGCGTGAATCGCGTGGCTGACGGAAGATAGCAATGGTGATCATCACGGCAAAGGCGATGAGGCTGATGACCATGACGGACAGGAAATGTACGCCAAATGGCCAAGCAGTTTGCCTGACAAGAACGTCGATCGGATATTTTCGGTTAGTGTCATCGCCGATGATGTAATAGAGCCACGCACATGTACCCACCAGAAAGCACACCATGGCGAGGCTGTACCATACCAGTGTCGACGTGTGGCGTGCGAGCCATCGATTTTTATCGGTAATTGCCTTGTGTTCTGCCAGCGGTTGGTGCCAATAAGCGTATAAAGCGGCAAGGCGAGACAGCCAGTAGCCAGAAGCAGTCCAGTCGCAGCGTACATGATATATACGAAAATACCGCTGTGTGCTATGTCTTGTAGTAGCGTGACGTGGGGTGTGAGGAATAGGCATATAAGCGTGGCGCCAAGCGATATGACCATAAGTAGCGCCAATAGTCGCAAGCCAATCTCCAGTATCCTATAGGTGCGCCGTACAGGTTGCGCTGACTCATCAGGTGATTGCCCCACGAGCTGTCGTAGTCCACGTCCGAGGTAATATATACCCCAGACGATGCTAACAAACAGGAGTAAGCCGCCGACCAGGAAGAGTGGCCAGCGTAAAGCATTGGCAGTTTGTCCAGGAGCCTCGCAGCATGACCAGGTGTCTTGCGGTCGTGCCGCGTCAAACGTATCTGGCAGGAATGGCACGCTGATATTGCTGATAATCATTAACCCGACCCCGATGACACTGAGGGCGATAAACATGATACTGATGCGATTGAGTAATGTGGCTGAAGGTTTCATATGTCTAGTGTAGCATGGTTTGCTGCGCTGATTCGCACCATCCCAAAAAATCTGCTATACTAGTGGAAATGATTTTGTTAGATAGGGTTACCAAAACGTATGGCAAGGACAACAAGCCGGCCTTGAACCGGGTGAGTGTTCATGTCAAACCGGGTGAGTTTGTGATTCTGGTCGGGACATCGGGCGCGGGGAAGTCGACGCTACTCAAGCTGCTGACCCGCGAGGAAAAGCCGACTGGTGGCAAGATTGTTGTCGGCGGGATTGATTACGACACGCTCAAGGACAAGCATATCCCGCTGCTCAGGCGCAAAATCGGTGTGGTGTTTCAGGATTTTAAGTTGCTACCAAACCGGACGGTGTTTGAGAATGTGGCTTTTGCGCTGGAGATTGCCGGCATGACTAATCGTGAGATCAAATCAACGGTGCCAAAGGTGATCGAGCTGGTGGGGCTGAAGGGCAAGGAAAAGAATTTCCCGCATCAGCTATCTGGCGGTGAGCGTCAGCGAGTGGCAATTGCCAGGGCGGTGGTTCGCCAGCCAAAGATCTTGATCGCTGACGAGCCGACCGGTAACCTCGACCCCAAGCACAGCTGGGATATTGTGCGCTTGCTGGAAAAAATTAACAAATACGGTACCACGGTGCTGCTGACGACGCACAATGTTGATATTGTGAACAAGCTCAAACGCCGGGTGATCACCATTGATCACGGTAAAATCACCTCTGATCAAGCCAAGGGGAGTTACAAGCAATGACCGATATTTCACGTAAAGCCGCCGCCAAGGCGCGCGTCGATCCCAAAGTCCTTAAGCGCACGCGGCAGCGTCGCCGTCGAGTGCTGACGTTCTGGCGAATGTGCCGGTATGGTATCAATAATTTTAGCCGTAACACCTGGTTGACGATTGCAGCGACTGCGGTGATGGCGGTGACGCTATTGATCATCGCCCTCACTATAGCCGCCCGCCAAGTGCTGGTTGACTCGGTCGATACAATTTCACGCAAGGCGGATATGTCAATTTTCCTCAAAGGCTCAACCGAGCAAAAGGTGATTGATGAGTTGATATCGCGCCTGAGTAAGCTCCACAATGTCGAAAAGGTAACGTATATTTCAGCAGAGCAGGCGCGGCAAGAACAGATTGAGCAGCACAAGAATGACCCGGCGTTTCTTGAGGCGATCAAAGAATCAAGCAATGAAATGCCAGCATCGCTTCGAGCCTCACTCAAGGATTTGAACGACCAGCGACCACTGATTGAGTTTACCAAGCATGATGAACTGTACAAAAAGCATAAAGACCCGACCAAGGAGCCGTCGTTCATCGGTGATCGGCGTGAGGCGATCAACGCCATCGGTGACTGGGTGCGGTTTGCCAGTATCGCCGGCTCGATCGCTACGGTGGTGTTTGTGGTGATTTCGTCGCTGGTGGTGTTTAACACCATCAGGATGGCAATTTTTAACCGTAAAGACGAGATCCAGATGATGAAACTGATCGGCGCTGATCGTGGGTTTATTCGCGGGCCATTTATCGTCGAGGCGGTTATGTATGGATTTATCGCGGCACTGGTGGCCTCAGGAGTCGGGTATCTGTTGTTGTTCTCGGCACATGACAAGCTGGCGGTACGGCTGCCGATGGATAATTTGATGAATATTGGCACCACGTATGCTGGACTGGTGGTGCTGGCGATGATTATGATCGGTGCGGTGATTGGCATTGTCTCGTCATTGATCGCGACGCGCAAATACTTAAAATTATAAGTTATTTTGTCGCTGACCCCTGAATATTTACTGAGCCAAGGCGCTTGACGTCCATATGTCGCTTGTGCTAAAATAAAAAGCAATGAAGATACGGTCCACCACACCAGTTTCGACATCACGAGCCACACGGGCAGCTCTCGTGGCGGTTAGTGCTGTTGTTTTGGGCGCTGGCGTGTTCCAGCTCGGCCCACACGTATTCGCGCGTGACTATGACGCGGAAATTAACGCTCTCAACCAACAGGCGCAACAGGCGCAGAACGAGGCCAATCGTCTCGGGACGATGGCAGCGACGCTGGAGGAAGAGCTGGGGCGCATTAACGCGCAGATCGATTCAATTCGGGCGGAAATTGCCAAGAGTCAGCAAAAGCACGACGCATTGGTTGCTGAAATTGCTAAGAATAAGCTAGCGATTGAAAAGAACCGCAAGGTCATGGGTAAAATCTTGTCAGATATTTACCTCGATGATCAGATTTCGCCGCTCGAGATGCTGGCGAGCTCCAAATCAATCGGCGACTATGTTGATAAGCAGGAGCAACGTAGTAGCTTGCGATCATCGCTGAACGATAAGATCAAGGAAATTAAGGCGCTGCAGGCTAAATTAGAAGAAAATAAAAAGTCAGTTGAGAATGTGCTCAAAGACCAGAAGGCTCAGCAGACACAACTAGCGTCCAAGCAAGCAGAGCAGGCCAAGCTGGTTAATGACACCAAGAACGACCAGAATGCCTATGCAGCCTTGGCAACGCAGCGGAATAACCAAGCAGCGAAACTGCGCGAAGAGCAGGCGGCGGCTAACCGGCGAGCGCTTGGCGGGGTGTCAATTCCGGGTGGTATCCCGGGTGGTGGCGGCTATCCAGGCGTCTGGGCGAATGCACCACTGGATGCTTACGTCGATCCATGGGGCCTATATACGCGCGAATGCGTGAGCTATGTGGCCTGGAAGATCCACAGTACCGGTCGGTTTGTGCCACACTTTGGTGGGGCTGGTAACGCTAATCAGTGGCCATCAACAGCGGCGCGATACGGCATCCAGAGCGGTTCGACACCAAAGGCTGGCGCAGCAGCGGTTATGAATGTTGGCTATTATGGACACGTGATGTACGTCGAGTCGGTTAATGGTGACGGCACAATTACGGTCAGCGACTATAACTTGGCGTGGGACGGTCTGTACCGAAAGTATACGCGTTTAGCCTCGGGCCTAACCTACGTGTATTTTTAATAGCACGATGAGTCAATAAAACCCTCGCATCAGCGGGGGTTTTTGTGTACAATAGATATATGACAGAGCAACGGAGGGTAGGAACGCGGGCTCGCTTGTTTTTGGGCGGGCTGCTGATTGCGATTGTGAGTTTTGCGGCCGGGACGCGGTCGGATCTGATCATGGCGCAGGTCGGGTCGCTGTTTGGTCTCAGGACGGCGACGGGGTCGCTGGATTTATCAACGGTGCAGCGCGTGTACCGTGAGCTCAAGGCTCATTATGATGGTAAGTTGGATGAGCAAGCACTTACGCGTGGGGCGGCGCGCGGTATGGTGGCAGCGACGGGCGATCCGCACACGGCGTACATGGATCCGGATGAAGCCAAGGAGTTTGAAAAGAGCTTGTCGGGCAATATTGGTGGCGGTATCGGGGCGGAAATTGCTAAGAAACATAACGTGCCGACGATTATCCGACCGCTCAAAAATAGCCCAGCCGAAAAGGCGGGCATCAAAGCTGGTGATGTCATCGTCAAGGTTAATGACACGGTGGTGACTGATATGCCGGTTGATCAAGTGGTGCAGCGCATTCGCGGTGATGTCGGCACGACGGTCAAGTTGGTATTGTCGCGTGGTGGCGAACGTAAAGACGTGACAGTGACGCGCGAGAAAGTCGTCGCGCCGGCTGCCGAGTGGAAGATTGATGGTGAGATCGGTGTTTTGACAGTGAGCCGTTTCAATGATGACACCGGCAAGCAAGCGCGCCAAGCCGCCGAGGAATTCCGTTCGGCAGGTGTCAAGAAAGTCATCCTCGATCTCAGGGGAAATCCTGGTGGTACGGTGGCGGCCGCACAAGCGCTAGCGGGGCTGTGGCTGAATAATCAGGTGGTGATGACCCAACGGCGTGGCGAGCAGGTTATCTCGACGGAGAAATCGACCGGCCAGCCGCTTCTCGGTGATATCAAGACAGTTGTGCTGGTTAACGGTGGTAGTGCCAGTGCTAGTGAGATTGTGGCAGGGGCGCTCAAAGATCATGACAAGGCAACGCTGGTCGGCGAAAAAACCTATGGTAAGGGTAGCGTGCAGCGGCCAATTGATCTGGCGGATGGCTCGATTTTGAAAGTGACCGAGGCGCGCTGGTATACGCCGCATGGCAAGAATATTGATAAGTCAGGTATCGAGCCGGATGTCAAGGTCGAGATGACGACTGGGGCGGCGGATAATGGGCGTGACCCACAGTTAGAGAAAGCAAAGAGTGTCTAGACTCAAAAAAGGAGGGCAAGGATATGCAACACAGGAAAAAAATACTATTAGTTGAAGATGACACGGCACTGGCGGCAGTCTATCGGTCGCGGCTCGAGCTGGAGGGCTTTGAGATTCGTGAGGTGCATAATGGCGAGGACGCACTGTCGGCAACGGTGGCGTTTCGGCCGGACTTGATCGTACTGGATGCGATGATGCCGAAAATCAGTGGCTTTGACGTACTTGACATCCTGCGTAATACGCCGGAGACAACCAATGTGCGGGTAATCATGCTAACGGCGCTGAGTCAGCAGAAAGACCGGGAGCGGGCAGAAGCACTGGGCGTAGACGAATACCTCGTCAAGTCACAAGTGGTGATCGGCGACGTGGTAGCGCGAGTAAAGCATCATTTGGGTGTGTCGTAGTTGCCTGGAGAAACTAGCCGCTCAAATACTACTAGCGTAGCGGGATAGGCAGCTAAATGAACGGGTGTAATCAAATGGGTGCAATCTGGACGCCGGGATAGCAGGTCATAGAATAGTGCTGACTAGCCAACGCAAACCTGAGTGCGTCGCTCGGTTTTGCCGGTGAACTTGGTTTTCTTGACTCGCTTAAAGGTAACGACGCCGGACTTGGCGGCATGGATAGTGTAGTTGCGGCTCATGTACGCGCCCGCACCAGCGACCTTGGTAGCGCCTGTTTGGCGGACGAGTACTTCGCCGGCGTTGACTTTTTGGCCGCCGAAACGCTTGACGCCGAGGCGTTGGCCAGGGTTGTTGTGGATGTTTTTACTTGAGCCACCAGCTTTGACTTTTGACATTGAAACTCCTTAAATTTTCTAAACCTAATCCGTATCAGTATAAGTGACGGCTGATAAAAAGTCAAGGGGCTTTACTTGATTAGCCAAGTGTTATATAACTAGGGGCTATGAATGGGCAGAATATGACGACAATGGAAGCTATTTTCAACAGACGAGTGGATAGAAGAACGGTACTACTGGGTGGCTTGGGTACTGTTGGCGCAGTGGCATTCGGTGGTGCTGTGTACGAATCTCGAGAAACGCCTCGTGATGGAGAGGCGCTGCAGGCATTGCACGCGGTACAGACGGCGGCGGCAGAGGTTGCTGAGCGCGGTGTTAATGGTCAGACGACACCAGAAGAGACGATTGCAGCGATACTGCGGTACGAGAGCGGTGAAACAGCAAAGGTTGAGGTGGCGCTTTCCGAGCCGCTGGCGCACTACGCTACGGGTGAGGGGCGGTATGCGTCAGCTGGAGCGAATATGGTGGATGGACTATTGGGCCAGATTGGGCGAGAGATGTTTGCTGATACTGATCAACAAATGACGACGAAAATAATCGAGCAGGCGCGGCCGACCTTGGCGTTTTTGGTCATGGCGTTGAATCAGCGGCGGATTGGTCTGGGCGCTAGGGATTTACTAGCAATGTGTCAGCAGTATCATCCGGAGGCGATCACTCCTTCTGTGGCCGAGCAAGCAGCAGAGGCGCGTCAAGCGCAGCTTGATCTTTTGGAAAAGGAGTTGGTGGGTCGTTTGGGACAGCTCGCAGACTATGATCCGGCGTTACGGCTCAATCGTCCGGTGCTTGGACAGCCAGCAAGATAAGTAGCTCGCGGGCGACGACCTGGTCAGGGCGGCGGTAGATGAGTGGTGTACGACGGTTGAGGTGGTGATAACCGAGCTGTCGGAGGTGCTTTATCAGCGGCACATGAGTGGCCTGGTCGGATGCGTCGTACCACGCTGGCACGGCGATGCATAACGGCGTGTTTGGAGCTAGCTGCGGACGGATATTAGTGAGGAAGCCGGTGATAATGTGATTACAGTTGCCGACAACCTCTGCTAATTTTTGGGGTGCGGGCGGTGCGGAAAAGGGCTGGCCAAGGTAGGTCTCGCAGACGACGGCAGTGAGTTTCTCGCTGTTTGACCAGCGGTGGGTGGTGGCGTCGGCTTGGTGAATGTCAATGACACGGCTAATTGGTCGGCTGGGCGCGGTGAACGTCGATTGTAGCCATGACAGGTTCTCGGCGGTGTAATCAACCATTCTCTGGCTGAGGTCGGTGCCGACGACATCGTAGCCAGCAAGCAGCGCTTCTTGCAGGACGGTGCCGGTGCCGCATAACGGGTCGAGGATTGTTACAACAGGTCGGCTTCCAGCCGTCTCCTCCAAGTTGAATGCATCCGGCAACGTCGTCCGCAGAACCATCGACTTATCAGAGAGGCTGAAAGCCGCTCCCGCCGCAGAATTGCTGCACGATCTGTGATGAGCCAGCGACCCGGCACCTAGCGCTAAATTCAGCATAATCTGCGCTAATTTGGGTGGCAGCATGCCAACGAAGGCGTCGCGTTTGGGACGATGGCGGTCGCGGCGGGTATAGGCGGTGATATTCTGGACGCCGCGGCTTTCGGCGATGATCAGGCGGCGGTCGGTCGTTTTGACGAGCAACAGCTCGACCTTGTGCGGCGAACTGCCGAGCTTATTGTTATGCGCGGTGGCGGTAGAGAGGGCGGACTGATCGTTGGGGATGAGGCGGAGGCTGGTGCCAGATTTTTTTAGGGATGATTTGAGGATTAGTCCGGTTTTCTGGACATCGCGGGCGGTAATGGCTAGGTTATAAGCGCTGAGACCGAGGGTGATTTTATGTGGCGAGTGCGCCCATTTGGCTTGATAATGCTGGGTGATGAAGCGCGAAGTGGCGAGGAGTGAGGCTTTATCAGTGCGGCTGACTGGTAGCTCGGTGATCACTTTGGCACATTTGATAGTGCCGCCCAGGGTAGTGATGTTAAAGTCAGACGTTTGAACTTCGGCAAATTGCTGACTGACGCGATTGACGTTATCTACACCAAACACCGCCGCAAGTTCGGCGAGCGATATCTCTGGCTGGCGACCAAGCAGGGCGATATGCATGGTTTGATTATAGCAAAAACCGCGTGATATAATTGACGATATGGTATCAAAAGGGATACGGCAACTTTTGGAGGCATTAAAGTCACCGCGGACGATCATGAGTATCGTGACGCTGGCGGTGCTGGTACTGATCATTTTTCTGTCGCGTGCGGAACTGATGCGGGCGTGGGAGCTGCTCGGCCGGGCAAATATCTGGCTATTGATGTTGCTGCTGCCGTTTCAAATTATCGTCTATTTCGCGGGCGGCGAGATGATTTTTGCCTATCTTCGCGACAAAAAACTGATCGGGCATATCTCGCGGTTTGAGCAGACACGGATTGCGCTAGAACTAAACCTGGTCAATCACATTTTTCCGTCAGGCGGCGTCAGCGGCATTTCCTACACGACGTGGCGGATGCACAAGCTCGGCGTCAGCTCGGCGCGCTCGACATTTGCTCAGGTGATCCGCTATGTGACGGGCTTTTTGTCGTTGATGGTGCTGCTGATTATGGCGGTGTTAATCTTGTCAATTGACGGGCAGGTAAATCGCTACATCGTGACGTCAAGTTTCCTTCTAGTGCTAGTGGTGCTGGCGCTAACATTTGGGCTGATTTTTATGTTCTCGTCGCGAAAGCGTATGCACAACACGGCGGTGCGGGTGTCGCGGCTGATCAACGCGGTAGTGCGCTGGGCGACACTGGGCAAAATCAAGCGGCTGCTGGTTTCGACGAAAATTGAAGCGTTTTTTGCTGAGATGCATGATGATTTTGTGGAGCTATCGGAGCACCGGCGCCTACTCATCAAGCCGCTGGTCTGGGGCGCGATTTATGCCATCTTTGATGTATTGATGTTCATCGTGGCGTTTTGGGCACTGGGCGTGTCGGTCAATCCAGCGGTGCTGATCATCGGCTACGGCGTGGCAGGGCTGGCTAGCCTGGTGGCCTTTACGCCGGGTGGTGCGGGCGTGTACGAAGCAATTATGATCGTTTTTCTGAGCATGACCGGTGTGGCGCCGGACGTCGCTATCGCTGGAATTGTGCTGACGCGGGTGATTTTACTAACGGGGACGATTGTCTTTGGGTATATGTTCTATCAGCACGCGCTGATCAAATATGGGCGGCCAGATGATGACGATGGCGCCGCGGTTTAGCGTTAGCGATTTTGTAGCGGTCGTCAATCAGGTGCTGGAGACCGCTGTCCCGGTCGTCGAGGTCGAAGGTGAGGTTGCCGAGTTCACGGTGCGTCAGCAGAAGTTTGTCTTTTTTACGCTCAAGGACGCCGAGAGCGCGGTTAATTGTTTCATGATGGCGTGGCAGCTCAGGACACCGATTGAGGAAGGGATGCGCGTGGTGGTGCGAGCCTCGGCCAAGCTAACTGCCAAGGGTAAGTTTAGCCTAACGGTACAGGAGGTCAAGCCACTGGGTGCGGGTCACCTCAAGCGTAGCGCCGAGCTCCTCAAGGCGAAGCTGTCGGCCGAAGGGCTGTTCGATACTGAACGCAAGCGCCCCTTGCCGCCATATCCTGCCCGCGTGGCGGTCATTTCCAGCACCCAGGCGGCGGGCTACGCAGATTTTATGAAAATTGCCGGTGAGCGCTGGGGTGGGGTGCAGTTTATCGTCGCTAATATCAAAGTTCAGGGCGACGGCGCGGCCGATCAGGCGGTGCGGGCGATTGCTCATTGTAATCAGCTGGCGGAGCCGCCAGAGGTGATTGTGCTGATTCGCGGCGGTGGTAGCGCGGAGGACCTCGCGAGTTTTAATGACGAACACTTGGTGCGAGCGGTGGCTGGTAGCCGCGTGCCGGTGCTGACTGGCATCGGGCATGAGGTTGACGAGAGTTTGTGCGATCTGGCGGCTGATGTGCGGGCGGCCACACCGAGCAACGCCGCTCAGATATTGTTTCCGGATAAACACGAGGTGAGGCGGCAGTTGGAGCTGCGGCTGGGCGGCGTAGCGGATGTGATTCAGCAGCAGATTACGGAGCAACACCTTCACATAACAATGTTGCAACAAGCGGCGCTTGAACAGTGGTCGCGCCGCGTCGAGATTGCTAAAAATGCGATATCGTCGCAACAACGAATGATCGCTGAATACGACCCAGAGATGGCGCTGCGGCGCGGCTACGCGATGATTAGCGGTGACTGCCAGATTGGTAGTATTGTAAAGATTACAACAAAAGATAAGATCATGAAAGCGAGGATTGAGAGTAGTGAAAAACGATAAGACGAATGAGAAAACGATTGAGCAGATGATGGCGGAGCTGAACGAGCGCATTGCGTGGTTTCAGGGCGATGACTTTAATCTGGACGAGGCCAAGCAGCGGTTTGTTGAGGCGCGGCAGCTGGCGCAAGACATTACGGCGGTACTTGACGACATGCAGCACGACATTACAGTGCTTAGCGAGGACTTTAGCGCGTGATATGGCTGCTGTGGCTTGGCGGGGCGATTCTGATGATTTTCGCGCTGCCGGCACTGATTGGTGCGCCGTATGTGCCGTCACGGTCGCGCGAAGTGCAGCGGCTGTTTGCTGAGGCGCTGCCGTTCGGTAAAGGCGACGTGGTGCTTGATATCGGATCGGGCGACGGTGTGGTGCTGATGGCGGCAGCTCAGCAGGGTGCGCGGGCGATTGGCTATGAGATTAATCCATTCCTGGTGCTAATATCGCGCTGGCGGCTGCGCAAACTACCGGGCGCCCAAGTACACTGGGCGAATATCTGGCGGCAGCCGGTGCTTGATAAGGTGACGGTGATGTATGCCTTTGGTGATGGCCGCGATATCGCAAAGATGTTTCAGCTGGCCGAGCGTCAAGCAGCCGCCCAGACCGAGCCGCTGACTTTCGTGAGCTACGGATTTGCTATCCCCGGCACGCAGCCGACAAAAGAATACCACGGCTATTTTCTCTATCGGCTGCCGGGAGGCTTTACATCGCCCGAAGCATAAGCTATACTGATGCATATGAGTAGAAAAACAGAGATGGAACAGGGATATGTTAATAGCTGGATGATTGTGGCGATTAGCGCGATTGTGCTGTTCGTGGCGGCTGGTAGCGCGGCAATTTGGGCGTACCTGGCATATTCACAGGAAAAAACTGCGGTCGAGAGTCGGATGGCGGTAGCTTCGGCCAAGGCGCGCGAAGAGCAATCAAAGGCTGACCGCGAGAAATTTAATGAAGAAGCCAAAAACCCGCGCATTGAATTCGTCGGCCCCGAGCAATACGGCCGCATCTCATTTATGTATCCAAAGACCTGGAGTGTTTACGTGGCGGCTGACGGTGGCGATCGCGGCGATTACAAGGCATATCTCCATCCAGTCATCGTGCCACCAACGAGTACAAACAGCAATAACCCAAACAAGTTTGCGCTGCGCCTCGAAATTCTTAACAGTGATTTTAACAAGACACTGGAGCAGTACGCTAGCTTGCTGAAAAAGGGTGATTTGACCTCGAGTAGCGTTGAATATAATGGTAACACTGCGACACGCATTGATGGTACGTTTAGTAAGGATCTGCGCGGCTCGGTGGTGCTGATGAAGGTGCGCGACAAGACGCTGCGTTTTTCAACCGATGCTGATACGTTCAAGCCAGATTTTGAGGCTATTCTCAAGACGGTGAAATTTGTCCAGTAATTTTCTCGGCCCACGGCTGGTGTGTGAAATGCCAAGCAGGAAGCAGTTCTTTTTGGCGCCTCGGTTTGCTATACTAGAGGTATATGGCGCAGCCACAGTGGAGTGATAAGGAGTTTGCCGCAATGCCGAGCATAGCGGTGGCAGCGCATGAGCTGAAGGCGCCGCTGGCGTTGATTCGGCAGATGAGTTTATTGATCGAGGATGGCCAGCTCAGTCCAGCCGAGGCACAGCAGATGCAGCGGCGGCTGACGCTGACGGCGGAGCGATCGCTGGCTTTGGTGCAGGACTTGGCGCGTACCGTGAATGTACAGCCGACGCTATTTCCGCTGGAGCCGGTTAATCCACTGGCGCTGCTAGCCCAATTGGTGCACCAGTCGCGCGATATGCTGCGGCTGTATGACCGACGGGTGACGTGGCCACGGGCGGGCAAAAAGCGACTGGTGGTGGCTAATCCATTGCTGCTTGGGCGGATCATGATGAATTTTCTCGATAATGCGATGCGCTATAGCGAGGCTGGGGCCGCAATTCGCGTGACTGTTCGCCAGGCAGGGACGATGGTGCGGCTGGGCGTACGGGATTTTGGGCCGATGATGAGCCTGGCTGAGTATCAGCGGCTGGTGGATGAGATGACTATGCACAAATCAGTCAGAACCCGGCCGGATAGCAGTGGTCTCGGAGTGTATATCGCTGCAACGTTCGCGCGGGCGATGGGCGGGCAGATCGGGCTGATACGCCACCGAGACGGACTGACGTTTTATGTTGATGTGCCGCTCAGCGAGCAGATGAGCTTATTATGAAAAAACTCCTGATCATCGAGGATGATCCGCAGTGGGCGGCAGTGCTGGAGCGGTATGCGCTGGAGGCGGGGTATACGGCCCGAATAGTGGTGGCGGCTGGGCAGGCGATGGCGATGATTGATGAGTGGCAGCCGGATGGCTTGGTGCTTGATATGCTACTGGCGGGTGAGACGGGGATGGCACTACTGAATGAGCTGCAAAGTCATGAGGATCTGGCGCGGCTGCCGGTGGCGGTGTGTAGTAATGTCGCACTTGATCTGGATCAATTGCGGTCGTTTGGCGTGCGGGCGGTGCTCGATAAGGCGCGAATGACGCCCGACGACGTGCGAGCCGCGCTCAGCGTGCTAGGCGAGGAGGCTGAATGAAAGACGGTGAGCGGCTGAAGGCGATTGTGCTACGGCGGACGGATTATGCGGAAGCTGATCGGGTATTGCAGTTACTGACGCCCCAGGGGCGGCGGGCGGTGATCGCCAAGGGGGTGCGCCGCGAGCGAAGTAAGCTGGCCGGTGGCATTGAACTATTGGCGCTGTGCGATGTGGTGATTCGTTCGGGCCGCGGCGAGCTGGGACTGCTGACCAGCGCCAGGCTCAGCGCGTTTTATCGGCATATCCTCGAGGATTATGAGCGGATGCAGTTCGCTTACCAAGCGCTCAAGCTGGTGGCGCAGGCGACCGAGACCGTTGATGGGCCGGAGTGGTTCGCGGTGCTTAGCCAGGTGTTGGCGTGGCTTGATCGGCCGGCGGTTGATCGGCTGCTGGTCGAGACGTGGTTTTATATGCAGTACGCCGGGCTGCTGGGTGACGAGCTGAATCTACGCACTGACGTGGCTGGGCGGATGCTGACGAGCGATAAATCATACATGTACGATCCAAGCGAAAAGGCCCTAAGGCCAAGCGAGCAGGGCGACCTAACGGCCGATCATATCAAGCTGCTGCGCCTCATCCAAGCCAAGCCGCTAGAAAATCTCACCCACATCGGCGGCCTCGGCCCGGTCATCGCTAGTTGCTGGCTGGTGGCTAGGCAGCATGCCGCGGTGTAACTGTGTCTTGTAGAGCATGCTTCACAATTGCTTTCCGTAGGGGGGAGAAGGCAGATTCCATGAAAGTATTAGGGTTTTGCCCGGACTCAATATCCGACTGATTAAGCTTGGTGAGTATGTTATGTGTTGAAATATCGGGGTTCTCTTCGGGGTTAATCTCTATCTCTTCCGAGTATTGGCCACGGAAATATTCAATCTCATGTAAATAGGACTCCTTGCAATATTCCACCTCGAGATCTGGCTTACTTATTTTGATAATCTCATCGGCACATTCCCAGAGCAGGGCAACCGCGCTTCTTTTAGCGTCGTCATCAAATCGACCCATCGCGGCGAGATCGCGTAACGTGCGCGCTAGGAATATTTTATTGAGGACGGAACTAAAAGAAATATCAGTTCTTTTGGTCTGACTGGCGTAAACACTGTGAGCATCTTCTAGTGCTTGATCTAGGAAGGCCACCTTTACTTGGTCGGACACTTTACTGGTGCAGGCAGAGTCAAAATTACGCTTTGCCGAGAGAAAAGTATTGTGTTCATAGGGGGTGATGAGTCCTGAGAGTTGATCTCTGAGTAGCATCCATTGCCCAAAGTATTCTCTAATTTTACCTTGCTCCTGAGCTGTTAGCGGGCTTGTGGAGCTAAAAGCAGCGAAACCAGTGACGCGGATCCCTTCGGCGACTATGCTTCTAGCTCTATCATCCGCTCCTTCGTATTTATCAGAAATCTCTAGTAATCTACGGACCTCCTCCAATAAGTATTCCTGGGGGTGACGTATTACAGGGGAATCTGGAAAAATTTTATCTGCAGACGATGTGTTGTACTGTTCCTGACTCATAACACCATTGATACTCCCTATGTGCGATTGTTGCACAATAAATAGCGACCGTCAAGCATGCTATAATAAACCTTAGTTAATGAATCGCCATGTTGCCAACATGGAGAAAGGTTGTGTGATGAGTCAAGCAAAAATGGAAGATATTATTAGCCTGTGCAAGCGCCGCGGCTTTATTTATCAGGGGTCGGATGTATATGGCGGCCTGAGCGGTACGTGGGATTACGGTCCGCTGGGTGTGCAACTGAAGCGTAATATCATGAATTTGTGGTGGCGCCGGTTTGTTGACGAGCGCGACGACATGTACGGCGTGGACGCGGCGATTTTGATGAATCAGAAGGTCTGGCAGGCCAGTGGGCATGTCGATACGTTTTCTGACCCATTAGTAGAGTGTAACCACTGCAAGGCGCGTTTTCGTGAAGATCATCTGCTCAAAGATCAACAGGAAAAGTTGGACGAGTACGAGGCTCTCACCGACAAGATCCAATGGTATCGCGAGCATGCCACGGCGCCAAATTTCTATGATGAGATCAAAGAAAAAGAGCCTGAGTTGTTCAAGAAAATACTGGACATGGAGCTTGGCCCAAGTGAGATTGACCTCGAGGAGGCCAGCGATTTTGGGCTGAAAGAATGGTCGCACGTACTGAGGGTGATAAAATGCCCTAACTGTGGCGTGCGAGGTGATTTTAGTGAGCCGCGACAGTTTAACATGATGTTCAAGACATTTGTCGGTGCTAGCGGGCAAAATGAGCTGGCAATTGATGAGTTGAAGGGGGGCGTCGATGGTAAGCGTAGTCCTAGTGGCATAAAAGCGATTACCTACGATCCACAGTCGATTTCTTACCTCCGCCCCGAAACTGCCCAAGGTATCTTCACCAATTTCAAAAACGTCGTCGATAGTTTCTACCCGAACTTGCCGTTTGGTATCGCTCAGCAGGGCAAGGCGTTTCGTAATGAAATTGCGCCGCGCGACTTCGTGTTCCGCTCTCGCGAGTTCGAGCAGATGGAGATTGAATATTTTGTCGACCCTGAGTATTGGCAAGAGGCGTTTGACGAGCTACTGGCGGCGACGCATGCGTTCTTGGCAGAACTAGGCTTGAAGCCAGAGCACATCCATGAGCTGGACGTGCCAGCAGAGGATCGGGCGCATTATAGCAAAAAAACGATCGACATTGAATATGACTATCCAATTGGTCGCGAGGAGTTGATGGGTATCGCGTATCGGACCGATTTTGACTTGATGAACATCCAGCGCGCCAGTGGCAAGAGCATGGAATACACCGTCAAGGGAACGAACACAAAATTTGTTCCGCACGTCATCGAGCCGTCGTTTGGTGTCGAGCGGGCGCTGATGGCGGTGCTGTCGGGCGCGTACCGTGAGGATGAGCAGAACGGTGAAAAGCGGGTATATTTGGCGCTGCCAGAGCACTTGGCGCCAGTTAGATTTGCCGTTTCACCGCTACTCAAAAATAAGCCAGAATTGGTGGAAAAAGCTCGCGACGTCTACGCCCAGCTCGCCAAAGCTAACCCCGGCCGGGTGATGTGGGACGACAACGGTAATATCGGCAAGCGCTACCGCCGCCAAGACGAAATCGGCACGCCGCACTGCGTGGTCATCGACTTCCAGACGCTGGAGGATGGCACCGTCACCGTGCGCGAGCGAGATACGACGGAGCAGCGGCGGGTGAAGGTTGAGGAGCTATAGATACTAGACATGAAAAAGTAAATTGGTTTTGAGGAGCGAAAATATTGACAAAAAATAGACCTGAGTTTGATAAAATTACATCGTTTGATGAGTTTAATAAATACTATTGGTATCGTGAAGAACTTTCACAGATATGCAAGTCATTAGGATTAGAATATAAAGGCACAAAACAGGAACTCAATCACGTTATTGAGCAGTACTTTAAGGGTAATTTGATTAAAAAGTCATCAATAAAAAATGAAAAGAAACGAGTAGAAACTATTACCTTAGATACTCCATTACTTGAATGCGGGTTTTCCTTTAATACACACTTTAGAGAATATTTCTCAATTTTAACAGATGTCTCACCATTTAAATTTAATGCTGATATGGCCACTGCTTGGAGAAAAGTAAAAAAAGAAAATGATTTGAGTTTTACCATTCAAGATATGCTAAAAGTTTATTATGGGAAATCAGATTATGCCAAGTATGATAATTCGGTTTGTCAATGGAATCAATTTTTAAAGGATTTTAGTGCAGACGAAAATAGTCGCAACTATTCGAACAAATTAAAAGTAGCTTCTATTCTTTGGAAAGAAGTTAGAAATTCAAAAAATGAAAAAATTTATTCAAAGAATCTTTTGACTGAATATGCCAGTAAAATAAAAGAGTATCACAATTAGATAATCCCCAACGTGTTAACACCCAATGAGTAGTTAATCATGGATATTGGAAAGACAGAATATACTGTAGGTGAAATGGTATCAGCTATCTGGCGTTCGGGTGTAGTATAATGACTCTCATGTCAAAAATCACCAAAGGACATATCATTACGCAGAATCTAGATGGAACGGACCATCTGGATTGTTTGTATCGTATCTCGCTCAAAGCCTTGATTTATAACGATGCTGGACAAATTTTGGTTGTCAAGGAAATTGATCGGACGTATTGGGATTTGCCTGGTGGTGGTATGGATTTTGGCGAGACGATTGAGTCGTCACTGAAACGCGAGCTATATGAAGAAGTTGGCTACAAGGGCGGTTTGCGCTATCAACTTTTTGACGCATCGGACGAGATGTATATTGAGCGGATTGATGCTAATCAAATCTGTTTTTATTGCCGTGTCTGGCCAGAGAATTTTGACTTTGCGCCAGGTGAAGAGGGTGACGAAGTAATGTTTATCGACCCTGAGGAGTTGTTGCTCCAGGAAAGTGAGGTTGACGCGCCAGCTCGAGCGTATGGGGCGCATATGAAATGGCAGGAGCTGCATAGCGAAATCGTGCGGTAAATATTGATTTGGTTTCGCTGATATTGCAATAAAATTATAATTTTGTTATAATATTCGCATGACAATCACTACAATTCAGAAGGTTATCAAGATTGGTTCCAGTCGCGGCGTGACGTTGCCGGCGCGGGATTTGCGGGCGCTGGGGATTCGCGATGGCGACGAAATTGAAGTCACAGTACGTAAGTGTTCGGAGGTGGCTGACGATAATCAAGTGCTCAAAACTGCAAACTCGCTCCTTGAGCGATACAAAGAGGACTTTTCTCACTTGGCGAAGCGCTAATGGTTAGTTTGACTCTCGAGCAGATTCTGCAGCTTCATGCGCTGGTGCTTGTCAAAGACGGCGGTGCAGATGGCGTGCGTGACGTTGGACGGCTGGAGGCTGCGGTGTCAACACAGCATCAAGTAGTATTTGGCGAGGAATTATATGCAACAGTATTTGCCAAGGCAGCGGCGTTGATGCGCGGGATTATTGGTGGCCATCCGTTCGCTGATGGTAACAAGCGTACAGCAATGCTCGCCGGACTGACTTTGCTGGAGGTGAATGGGTATAATTTTACAGCACAGCGAGGTGAACTAGAAAATTTCGCTGTCCGCGTCGCGACCGATCATCTCGATATTGATGCGATTGCTGATTGGCTGAAGCGTCATTCGCAGGTGTGTCAATAAATATATCTGGACTCGTCGGCTTGGACGCTGTTTTGATATTTGGGGTACCCGCCCGACATTTTACAGCCCATCATTTCTCCTGCTATAATAACCACATGCATATTATTCTTGGTGGGACGAGTGGGCTTGGACTGGAGATGGCCAGGCAGCTCAGAGAAAGCGGTAAACGCGTGTTGGTGCTAGGGAAGACGCATAACGCTCAGGAGCACGGCGAGGGCTTCCCACTGGACGTGTATTATCCCGAGCAAGTAGCGGCAGCACCGGCGCGGATTGAGCAGATTTTGGGCGGCGATGCTATTGAGCAATTTGTCTGGGCGGCGGGCTATGGCTGGCGCGGTAATTTCGAGGATCAGCCTGATGCGCGCTCGATGGCGGAGGTTAATTTCGCTGGTCCGTTGCCACTGGTGCAGTGGGCCTGGCATAGGATGGCGCAGCAGCGGATACGCTCTACACTAACGGTAATCGGCTCGACCAGCAGTATCAAAGCTCGCGGGGACGAAGCGGTGTATGTAGCGACCAAGCATGCCCAGGCGGGGCTGGCCCGTAGCTTGGCCCTGCAGGCGGACGAGCAGCATTTACCGATTCGTGTAGCGCTGTTCTTGCCCGGGGCGATGAAAACACCGTTTTGGCGGGGACATCAGCCGGATGATTATGCTTTCTTCAATGACCCAGCCAAGGTGGCTGAACATATATTGACCGCTGTCAACACGCAGTACCAGACGTTCTTAGAGTGGCCGCTACCAAAGGGCACGTTGGTCTAAGCTCTCTGAAGTGATATAATGCGGGCATGACATACGAATTGAATAGAGAATATTTTGGAGTAAAAATTGTAGTAATTGGCGGCGGAACTGGTAGTTTCACGCTGCTGTCGGGTTTGAAAAAATATACCCATAGTATCACGGCGCTGGTTAACATGGTTGACGACGGTGGCTCGACAGGCATGCTGCGCGACGAGCTGGGCGTGTTGCCGGCGGGTGATGTGCGGCAATGTCTAGTGGCGCTGAGCAGTTCGCCAAAGGTGCGCGATCTGTTCAATTACCGGTTTGATGAGGGTAGCATGAAGGGGCATGCATTTGGTAATTTGTTCATGGCGGCGCTGGAAAAGATGACGGGGAGCTTTTCGCAAGCGGTTGAGACGGCCAGCGAGGTGCTCGGCGTCAATGGGCGGGTGTTTCCGATTACGCTGGATGATACCAAGTTGTCGCTGAGGCTGTGTGACGGTACGGTCGTTGAGGGCGAGCATGCTATCGAGGTGACAAACATTCCAGGCGATGAGCGGCCGTGGCTAGAGCTGAGTCCGCCAGCAACGATTAATCCGCATGCTCGGCAAGCGATTCTGGATGCCGACCTCGTGGTGGTAGCGCCGGGGTTATTGTATGGTAGTTTGGCGCCAGCACTACTGGTGCGCGGTGTGACGCGGGCTTTGGCTGAAACCAAGGCCAAGAAGGTGTATGTCTGTAATCTCGTGACCAAGCCGACGCAGACAGACGGCTTTACGGTGGCAGATTTTGTTGACGAGATTGAGCGGTTTGCTGGGGTGAGCATGGATTATGTACTGTATAACAATTATCGTCCGCCACAGGAACTGCTTGATAAGTATGCGCACAATGGTGAATATTTGGTGGAATGGGATGAGGAAGAGCTCAAGAAAAAGCATTACTATGCCTCGGGTAAGCACTTGATCGCTCATGGCATTCGTCAGCATAACAAAAAGGCCGATCCGCTGGCGGCGCTGCGTAGTCTGATCCGTCACGACAGCGATAAAATCGCGCGAGAACTAATGAGGATTTACTTTTCATGAGTTTGAGGGTGTTTCTTGATCTTGATCGCACCTTGTTTCGGACAAGTGAGCTGGACGAGGCGGAGTGGGGGCTGCTTGGGCGGCAGTTTGGTATTGATAGTAAAGCAGAGCTGGCGCGGCGGACTGACTTTCATGTGCGCACTGAGACGGCGTATTATTATGATTTTGCGGCGCATGTGCGGGCGGCGGGACTGGATGAAAAGGAGGCGTTCTTGTTCCTGCTTCAGTCGACGTTGGCTGATGGGCGAATGGAGTACGACGGGGTGGCTGAGTTGGTGACGTGGGCCAAGCAGCGCGGAACGGTGCATGTCTTGACCTATGGGCCAGCAAACTACCAGCGGTTCAAGGCGGCGCTATGTCCGTCGCTTAAGGAGGCAGAGATTATTACCACACTGCAGTCGAAAGGCGATTATTTCCGCGAGCAGTGTCCGACTGGTGAGGTATGGATGGTTGATGATAAGCCAATTGGCGATGATCTACCTGATAATGTGCGGTTTATTCAAACGGCAGAATATAACGGCATTGCGGCGCCAGAGCATCCAGCGTGGCCAGTAGCGACAGCATTGAGCCAGATTCCTGGTATAATTGGCAATGATGAACTTTCCAATTGATCAACTGCCTGAAGTGCTTGATACGCCGAGTTTTGTATATTCAAGGCGGATGCTACGTGAGCGGGTCCAGCAGGCGCTGGCGTGCCAGGTGCCGTTCGGCTTGACGGTGCGTTACGCGGCCAAGGCAAATTCGCACCCCGAGATTATACGATTATTTGATAAGTTGGGGTTGCAGTTTGATGTGAGTTCAAGCTACGAGGCGGCGCTGCTGCTTGAGCAGGGAGTGAGCGGCCCAACGATCAGCCTCTCCAGCCAGCAGCCGGCGCACAACCTCGATGAACTGCTCCAAGCTGGCGTGCGTTACGTGGCGACGTCGCTTCACCAATTAGAGTTGTTTGCGGCGAGTTCGTGTCGACCGGATACGGTGGGCCTGCGGCTCAATCCTGGTATGGGCTCGGGGCATAATAACCGGACGATGACCGGTGGGGTTAATTCTAGTTTTGGGCTGTGGCATGCCTATACCGAGCAGGCACTGGGGCTGGCGAGGCGTCACGGTATGACGATTGATCGGCTGCACATTCACATTGGCTCGGGTGCTGATCCGCGGTTGTGGGGCGAGGCAATGGACGCAGCCCTGGCACTTGTTGGGCGACTGCCGGATGTGACCAGTTTAGATATTGGCGGTGGCTTTAAAGTGCATCGGTTTGGGGATGAGCAGGAGGCGGATCTAGCAGCAATTTGCGAAGTGTTTTCTCAAAAACTATCTCAGTTTGCCGAGGAAACCGGGCGGCAACTGCATTTAGAAGTTGAGCCAGGAACGTGGCTAGTGGCACATGCTGGCGTACTGGTTGCGGAGGTAGTGGACATCGTTGATACTGGTGCAGATGGTCACACGTTTTTGCGCCTTAATACCGGCATGAATGACATCACGCGGCCAGGGATGTATGGCGCGCAGCACGAGATGATGGTACTCGCGGGTCGCGAGGAGCAGCGAGAGTACATCGTGGTGGGGCACTGCTGCGAGACGGGCGATATCCTGACACCAGCGCCCAGCAATCCAGAGAATCTCGCATCGCGGCAGCTGGCCCGGGCGGAGATCGGCGATAAGCTAGTGATCTTTGACGCGGGGGCGTATTGCCAGAGTATGTCGCTGAAACAGTACAATGCGTATCCTGACGCCGGCACCTATTTTATTGACTAAATATACATCATCTGTTATAATAGCCCAGTTTGACAACGGACTGGATTATGAGTGAATTATATCCTTCATGCGATGAGAAGCGAGAGCCAGGCGCACCGCAAAAATTTGAAGAAATGATCGACCTTGAGCGTCCATCCCTCGAGTTTCCTTTTCAGTCGGCACTTGAGGAGTATTTTAGGGGTGAAGGCGTGAAGGAACGAGAGGATTTGGCGGCGCATGCTGAGCGAACGATGAAGCTGGTGGAGGAGTTTGCCGGTTTGAAACTACCGCCCGAGGCGATTCATGCCGTGCTGCTGCATGATGTGGTCGACCGCTTTCACAACAGAGACAGCCAGAAGTGCACGCCGGAGCGTCGACAGGCGGCTGGCTTGGTTCTGGCCGATGTATTTACGAATCCTGGAACTGGGATGACGCGCGAGCAGGGTGCATATGTAGCGTCACTACTAGCGGACTTTATTCTAGTAGAAGAGGCTTCTGGCCGGCACCGACTAAAGGTGGCTAATACTATTCCTGAAAATATCAGAGAGATTATCACGGATCGTTACGAAGGTTCGGTACCGGCTGAAGCATGGCGGCAGATCGAGCCATTTGTTGATGTGGAGCAGATGGCTGAGTTTTTGGATAAGACCAATATCGAGGCGGTGATCATCAAGGCCTGTGAGCTACTTGATAATATGTGCCATCCGTCATCATCACGTGAGTCTGCTAAATTACAGGATGTCTTGGAGGCGGAGTCATTCTATGCACCGCTGTGTGAAGTGATGGGATTTGATGGGTTGGCGGCAAGCCTGCGTTCACAGGCACATATCATTCGGCTGAAGGGGCAGGGTAAACGTAAGCTCGTCGAGGAGATCCGCGAGCAGTATGAGACAATTCGCCAGGTTGGTGTCCGCAATTTAGTTAATACAATTTTTGGTACTGAGGAGGTTGTGACTGAAGCAGTGGTCGGTCCGCGTAGCGAAGAATCATGCCCGAATCGGTCGATTCACATTGGAGATTTCTTGGCACAAAACGGTAAGGAAGTAGAGGGAAAATATCGCCTGAAAACCGTGGGGTCGTGGGCAGCCAAGGTGCATGAAGCTCGCCAGAATGGCAAACCGGAGTATACGCCGATGGACGTGCTCGGCCTGACTGTTATATCAGATACGGTAGAGGATCAGGCGCATGATTTTGTGAAGTTTTTGGAGCGGATTGATATAACTCCGGCGCTTCATTTAAAAAGGGCCGCCAGTAAATCCAGTGCCATTTGTGTCCATGGTACGGTGGATTATGTTACTACCGTGCGCCAGGAGATGGAGCAACGCGGGTTTGATATAGGGCGCTGCGAGTTTGTGGTCCAGGATGATGAAAGTGTGCAGCGGCGCGGTCAGAAATATCAGGTTTCTAAAGTGACCTTTTTGATGGATCATCCAGAGCTAGACAAGGGCGTACCGGTCGAAGTGCAGTTTGTCACCAAGGCCGAGCGGCAGCGCTCACGAACGGGGGAAGTGGCGCACATTATTTATAAATATATTCGTCAGTTAGAGCGGAAACGCCCAGTCCCTGATAAGGAGAAACATTTCATTGCTCAAACGATGTCTCAGCTGCTCAAGCAGATCCATCAGCGGCGCGACTATGCTAGCCATGATCTGATGGTAAACGAGCGTTCAATCACGGCGCGTGATGCATTTTTAGAGGATTTATGGTATTTCCTGCAGCATGAACTCGCCTAGGTCGGGCAAACTATGTATAATCAGGGTATGATAATCTACTATACCGACGGTTCTGCTTCGCCAAATCCTGGCCCGGGTGGCTTTGCGGTGATTCGTGACCTCCAGCCGTGGATCTTAGGATCAGAGGATGGCGAGACGACCAATATTCGCATGGAAGGCAAGGCGCTGATTGCGGCGCTTCGGGACGCGGACGAGGCGCCGTGCGTGATTTATACTGACAGCGAGTTTTGGATCAACGTGGTGACCAAGTGGGCATCAGGCTGGCAGCAGCGCGGCTGGACGAAGAAGGGTGGTGAGATTAAGAATCTGGATATTGTCCAAGAACTGTATGAGCTATATTCAAATTCTCAAGCAGATTTGCGCTGGGTGCGCGGCCATGAAGGTGACGAGGGGAATGAGCTGGCGGATGAGTGGGCCAATCGGGCACGGCTAGGCGAGCGGCTATAATTGACAATAATATAAAAATATGGTAGTATCAACACATGTTCTATAAAGATAAAATGCCGCAGCATGTTCAATTTGATTTAACAACTTTCTTTGAGTTCCCCGAGCTGCCCTCGATGGCGAGGATTGGTGTAATAACTGCAATGGAATGCAAGGGTGATTTTCTGTGTGTTAGGGGGGGCGTGAGCGATGGTGGTCTTCATGATACATTAGCAGCTAAAGTTGGTCCAACTGAAGATAAGCTTATGCGATTGCCGCCTGAAATGTATTCAGAGACGGGTACGGTATCAGGATGGAATACGCCAACAGCAAAGAACGATAAATTGGGTTTCGTAGTCGGTCAGATTGATGGAACTGAGCGATTAGAGTCAATTTTTGGGCGCCAAGAGACAGACCGGTGCTTGGAAATGGCCGCATTGGCGCTTGGTATTCTATTGACAGGGAGTCCGGAAAAATTGGAGCGTTTTAATAATCCACACGAATTAGTGTTTGGATCTAAGTTACTAGCGCAGGCGCGACGTAAAATTGGTAACCGAATTTTTGGATAAGCATCAATCTAGCTACTTGGGTCAAAAATTGCTATAATTACCCTCATGGAAGAAGTGAGGGAAACGACTGATATTTTTTTGTGGGCCAATCAGACTGATGCAAAAAAGAATGATCTACAGATTGAGCTGTTTTTATTTAATAAAAATTACACGCCGTATTTTATGCCCCTGAAGGGCGATGTCGAGCAGCAGCTCCGGCCATTATTTTTGTTTGATTATATCAATCAAGTCAATTTGGGCGCTGGCACTGGCCTTAGCGTGCGGGATTATGAACTGAGCGAAGCGGAAGACAATGTGCTACTGCGCACAGACCTCGACAAGGTTGGCCGGGCGGAAACCTTGATTCATTTGATTGAACATGAGCGCGGCGACATTGTGGAGTTTTCGGAAACCGAGCACGAGTTCAAGCGGATGAAGGGCGTGATAGCGCGGTTTACTGACCCGAATGATCCAGAAAAAATCTTTTACACCGCTAAGTTAATTCAGCAGGGGCAGACACTCAAAAGTGCACTGGCGTGGGAGTTTTCTGACGGCAAGTTTGGCGCATTTAAGGCGGAAGTCGGCTTTAAGGTGCCAGATGACAACCAGGTACTGATCATCGGTCAGGATATTTTCGCCTTTAATCCAGGCAAGTTCGAGCGGATGTTTGGCTATGAGTATAAGAAGCAGGTGATTGCCGATAAGAAAGTGGCGGAGATTGAAAAGGAATATAAGTTGAGCTTCCCAGAGGGCTTGGATCTGAATGCGCTGGTCAAGGAGCGCAAAAAGACCATCAATAAACTACAGAAATTGGAGATCGGCGAGGTCAAACAAGAGCAGGTGCTGGACTATGCTGACGAGATGCAGCTGGAGCTGATGAGTGATGATAATGGCGCGATCATCATTATGGATGGTAATGATTTGGATATGTTTGTGAACTTGATTAACGAGGACTACATTGAGAGTAAAATTACCGGCAAACGCTACGAAATTAAGTCGAAAAAGCTGCTGGGCGAGCCTGAGGGCGAACCGCCGCGAGGTTAACTATGGATCAAGAATTGGCGCTGGCGATTTTGATGAGCGGTCGGTCGGCGCTGCTGACCGGTGCGGCTGGGACGGGCAAGACGCACCTGTTGAACACTTTTATTGCACAGGCGCGTGACCAGGGTAAAAAGGTGTCGGTAACAGCGACGACGGGCTTGGCGGCGACGCATTTAGGCGGCAATACCATTCACAGTTGGAGCGGCATTGGCGTTAGCGATCACCTCCCGAACAACTTTTTTGATCGACTGTCAAAAACGCGGCGTGAGGTGATTACCAAGACTGATGTGTTGGTGATTGACGAGATTTCTATGTTGCATGATTTTCGGCTGGACATGGTCGATCGGGTGCTGCGCGGCGTCAGGGAAAACGACCAGCCGTTTGGTGGTGTGCAGCTGGTGATGAGTGGCGATTTTTTCCAATTGCCGCCGATCAATCGTCCGGGCGAGCAGGGCGGCGGTTTTGTGGTGTATTCGGAAGCGTGGCAGGAATTACGGCCGGCGGTGTTGTATTTGGAACGGCAATATCGGCAAAATGACGAGCAGCTGCTGGAGATTTTAACGGCACTGAGACATGACGATATTAGGCGGCATCATGCTGAGATGTTGCTGGCGCGAACGGAAGTTCAGCCGCCCGATAGTGATATCACCGAACTACACACCGTCAATGTTGATGCTGACGCCATCAATAGTCAGAAATTGGCTGAGCTAGTAGGCGAGGCGCGGACGTATCAGCAGACGACGACTGGCTCGAAAGTGTACGTCGAGAACTTGCAGCGGTCGGTGCTGGCGCCGAGTGAACTGGTGTTGAAACCAGGTGCGTTGGTGATGGCGGTGAAAAATTCGCCGCAGAAATTGTACGCCAATGGCAGCATTGGTACGGTGGTGGATTTTGAGCCGCTGACCGATTATCCGATCGTGGAGTTTCGCAGTGGCCAGCAGGTGACCATGGTGCCGGATGTATGGGAGCTGCGTGACGGTGAGCGCAAGCGCGCTAGCATTTCCCAGGTGCCACTGCGCCTGGCGTGGGCTATCACCGTGCATAAAAGCCAAGGCATGACGCTGGACGCGGCAAAAATTGACCTGAGAAAAGCGTTTGTTGAGGGTATGGGTTACGTGGCCTTGAGCCGGGTGCGGGATCTTGACAATTTGTATCTTTACGGCATTAACCGCAAGGCGTTGGAAATTTCGCCGGATGCACTGGCGATTGATGAAGTGTTGCAGCGGGCAAGTAGTGAAGCGACCAAGCACTATCGTCCGATGTTGGAGGAGATGAAGCGAAAACAGCCAGCGCCGAAAAAATCCGGCAAATCCGCTAGCTGGCAGCAAAAAATTGCCAAAATGCGCGAAACCTATCCCAAAGCCTACATGCCGTGGGAAAAAGCCGACGACGACACCCTCAAACAGGAGTTCCTACAGGGCGCAACTATTCAGCAGCTTAGTCAACAACTTGGCCGCCACGAAGGGTCGATTAGGATGCGGCTGCAGAAACATTTTGGGGAGGATGTGGTGCAGTAGCCCCGGGCTGGTAGATGAGCTGATAACTTGGTATAATATATTTTGATGACAACGAAGCAATCTGAACGCATCGTGTTTCCAAAGAAGTTTTTATGGGGTGCAGCGACGTCGGCACATCAGGTCGAGGGTGGCCTGGTGAATCAGTGGACGACGTGGGAGCTTGAGCATGCCAAGCGGCTATCCGTGCAAGCACCGCATCAATTTGGTGATATTGACAGCTGGCCGCGCATCAAAAAAGAGGCGACCAGGCCAGACAACTACGTGTCGGGGCGGGGTGTTGATCATTATCACCGCTACGAGGAAGATTTCGCGATTCTCAAGAGTCTCAACATGAATGCCTTTCGGTTCTGCATTGAATGGGCACGAATCGAGCCGCAAGAGGGCGCGTGGGATGCAGCGGCGATTGCTCACTATCGGACGTATCTGCGGACGTTGAAGAAAATGGGTATTACGCCGGTGGTGACGCTGTTTCACTTTACGCTGCCGGAGTGGTTTATGGCCAAGGGTGGTTTTGAAAAGCGGCGTAACATCAAATATTTCGTGTATTATGTCGAGAAAGTCTTGAGCGAGCTGGGGCGCGATATCGAGTGGATCGTGACCATTAACGAGCCGACCGTGTATGCCGGCGAGAGTTACCTCGAGGGACATTGGCCGCCGAATAAAGCCCGTAAGCGTGATATGCTGCGTGTGCTCTATAACCTCGTTGCGGCGCACAAAAAAGTTTACAAATTGACGCGTGCTCGCAAAAAGTGGAAAGTGTCGATGGCGCATCATCTGATCTATTGCTATCCTGGCGATGATGCGATTCTCAGCCGAGCTAGTGCGCGGGTGGCACATTATTTCCTGAACACATGGGTGCTGCGTCGAGTGCGGCGGCACAGTGATTTCTTGGCGATCAACTATTACTTTGCGCGGCGGATTTATGGCTATCGGGCGCATGACCCGTATCTGAAGGTCAGCGATCTTGGCTGGGATATGCAGCCGGATAAGCTGCAATACCTGCTGGAGGATGTTGCCGAGCGCTATCGGTTGCCGATTATGATTACCGAGAATGGGCTGGCAGACGGCTCTGATAGTCAGCGGCAGTGGTGGCTGACCGAGACGATCAAGGCGATGCACGAGGCGCTGAAGCGTGATATTAAGCTAATCGGTTATTTACACTGGAGCCTGCTCGATAATTTTGAATGGGACAAGGGATACTGGCCAAAGTTTGGTCTGGTGGCAGTCGATCGGCAGACCATGGCCCGGACGGTACGGCCAAGCGCACGCTGGTTCGGGGCGGTGATCAAGAAGCTGCGCGTGTAGCTTATCTAGGGGCGGTACTGGCGTAAGCTGTGGGCAAGGATAGCGCCAGTTGACATTATTGATATATTATGCTACTATGCAACTAGTAATGACCGAAACAAATACGACTAACATTAGTGCTGCTGGCGAGGGGACACCCCCGTCCCAGGTTGATGAGAAATCTCTCCTGCTAAAAACAAAAGTCGAAAAACCGGGCTTCTTGGGTAGGATAAGAAAGGCTGTGGGCAATTTGGCGTTGCGGCTTATAGCGCGCGGCGAAGACGGCCAAGCTAACAGAGACAACAGTGGTACTGATAGTGAAAGTTCTGATGGTGCGGAAGAAACAGCAGAAACACTTGACGATGAAACACTGCAGAGAATTGAGGAGATTGAGGAGCGGTGTGATTTCTACGCCGATCTTCTCATGGGGAATGAGGATCCTTATATTATGTACATGCTTACATCCGGTAAGTATGAGGAAATAGAGAAGTTTGTACCTAATCTAAGAGAGTTGATTGAGGATGATGACTGGCTTAATCCAAAGTCACCAATCTACAATCAGTTTTACGCTAGGGATACTTTGTCACGCCTAGCGCAAGATAATGTTGCGGCGTTCTCTGAGAAGTATTGTGAGCACATGCCAAAACTTACCGATAAACTGCGTCACGTAATGCGGGAGCTGATCAATTCAGCACGCTCTTTGGCCGATAGTTGCGGGCGCTATAGTTCTAACAGCGAATATCAGCAATATATGCGCTTAATACCTAAACTGATAAGAGTCGAAGGGATATTGCCTGAAGGGGCGGCCGAGGAGTTTAGGGACGCGGCTCTCAGTGAGGTAGCTAGAAGTGTCACAGTATTAAAATCAAAATATGATTACGAGACGGCAATGGAGTGGTTGGAGGATCGTGGTTTTCCGCCGTGCCACTGGCCGCGAGATGCAAGAGAACGAGAGGATTTTCCAGAGCCGCTGCGTCAAGTACTTGCTGGAGATGCAGTAAGCCGTATCGACCGCTTGGTAATTGAGTACTATGGAAGGGGAGAATGGATAGATGATAGGATGGTGTGGGAATATTTTGCGGCGCGCTGGCCAGGTCTGAAGCTTTCCGAGTTTAATCGGAGAGGGAAGGGGTATGATGAGTATACGATGGTTTACCGTTGGTGTGATTGGGTTGACGATATGGGCAAAGCTATTGACGGAGTTGGACTAGATAACGCCAAAAAGCTGCAGAAAGAACTTGGGATAACTCATTTTGGTGATTGGAGTACAGAGACTTTGAAGGGTACGCTGAAGCTACTAGAAACTGGACGTACCGAATCCGGTAATCCGGCGACGATTATTGTCAGAGGGGCTACAGGAGATCACAATGGTGCCGCGATGGTGTATAGAGATATAGAATCCCCCGATACATTTGCTGTTGAAATAGGCCATACGAGCGATCTGTCTCGTGTAGTAAAAAAGCTAAAAGGAGCTGGTGTCGATAGCAATACGTTTGATACGCTTGTTCTGTTTGGTCACGGTTCTGAGAGTCGTTTTTTCATGTCGTCGGACGAGAAGATACCGCCCAATCCTCGGGAATGGTACAATAAAGAAGGCCTGCGTAGCCTGATAGAGACGCTGGGGATAGACACGATCATACTAAACTCGTGTCATCCACTTGTGCGGAAAAAAGATATGGGACTCTTACGGTTGGTGACGAACCGCAGCGACGTAGAGGCACAGCGCCAGCGCTATCTAAGGCGTTTCCTTGGGTGCCGGTTATTAGCGGGTTGGATGGAGTAACGCCTTACAGTATTGAGGGAGCGGGCAATATGCGAATCACCACAAAAGACGAGGATACGGGAAACAGCTCATCAACGATAGCAGTAACTAAAGATGGGTTAACACGTGCGCACGGGAAGGAGGTTAAAATCCATGAGTGAGACAGTAGAGGTAAACAGTGATCCATCGCTAAGAGAACAGTTACTCAAAGTCTCACAGGAGATGAGACGAACCCTCATTGACTGTGAGCAGACAGCGCAGAGTCATTTGGATCGTATAGCGGGTGCAATGCGTCATTTGGGTGTTAGCTCTAGGGACGTTGATCTCGGTCAGTTTGATGAAAACGGCGATGTGTCGAAGACAGAGTTCGACACGTATCGTATTTGCTGCGATAATACCGATGAAGGTGAAAGAGGTGATTGTCACGTCTATAAAGTTGCTGCTGATGAAAATTTGCGCGAGATTACTGCGCAAGGCGCAGATCTTGATACGTGCAATATATTAGAGCGACTTCAGCGTGAGTTATATCGCACGACCCGTGATGCGGTGGACCGTAACCAATAGTGTTTTAGTCGAGCACAGCACCACTAGACTTTTCCACAAAACCGTGGAAAAGTTTTAGTTTGGTAGGGAAATGGGTAGAAAGTGGGTAAAAGGGCTTGCATGTGGGTAGTTGTGGGTAGTATAGTGGAATCAGTGGAACGAAAGTTGATGGCAACACCAACCAAAATAAACATCCACTGCGAAAAACCAACTAATCTACCACGGAGGAAGGACGACGTGCAGACAGATTACTTTGAGCGAAAGTTGGACGACAAGCGGCGCTTGACGATCCCGGCCGAGCTCAGGGCAGAGTTTGCATCCGGCGTCGTGTTGACTCGCGGGTTTGGCAACTATCTGCACCTGTATCCACAGCAAGTCTGGGATCGGGAAGTGGAGGGTGCGCTAACCGGAAGTATTCTGGATGAGCGTGTGGCCGACCTGAACGTCAAGTTTCGCCGCGGTAAAACCGCCTCGGCGCTCGACCAGAAACAGGGTCGGGTGACGATCGAGCAGCATCTACTCGACTATGCTGGCATTGACCGGGAAGTCGTGGCGGTGCGGGCGGGCGCGTATTTTCGGCTGATGGCGGCTGAGAATGCGGATTGATTAGCTGGGTCAGTACCTTAACAATTTGAAAACCTCTCGAGATCAACTATCTGGGTATTTGAAGATGGCAGGTGGCAATTTGCTCCACGATAAAAACGGCAACGTTCTTTCCTCAAAACACCTCCCAAAAAACTCCACCTCACACATAAGTCTCTTTTGGAAACTATGGTTGTCACTGACAATCATCACATTTCCACTCTTAGACAACAAAAACAAACAAAACACAAATACAAAACAGCCAGAATTAAATATCCGGTTAGGTGATCTCGAGCAGCAAAAGAGGAGGGGCTCGCCCCTCCGGTAGCCAGCCGAACTAAATTCGTCTGCGCTACCTCCTCCCCCTAAAGCTCGCTTACGCTCGTGCGGATCGGCTTACGGGATGGTATACTTTTGCTATGAGTATTAAAGAACATCCACCACAGTCGGAAGCGCTTCAGACGGGCGAACCGATTCATGTTCCCGTACTCCTGGAGGTGACCTTGGATAGGTTGCGGCCAGCTAAAGGCGAGAGTTATCTTGACCTGACGGCTGGCTATGGCGGCCACGCCAGGGAATTCTTACAGAGGACGGATAATTACTTGGGCGCAGTGCTAGTTGACCGCGATGATAACGCGATTAACACGCTGGGCGATTTGGCCGAGAAAGGCGCGACGCTAATTCACAAAGATTTTGTGAGCGCAGCGCAGGATTTGGTCAAGCAGGGACGTACATTTGACGTGATTTTGGCTGATTTGGGGGTGTCGTCACCGCAGCTTGACAGAGCAGAGAGAGGTTTTTCGTTTCGGTTTGACGGGCCGCTAGATATGCGGATGGATAATCGGACGGAAACAACGGCGGCGGATATCGTCAATTCGTATTCGGTTGATGAGCTGACGCGGCTGATGACTCGCTACGGCGAGGAAAGTCCCGGGCGGGCCAGGCGGATTGCGCAGGCAATTGTGAGCGCCAGGCCGATTCGGGGAACGACCGAGCTGGCTGATCTGATCAAGCACACTGTCGGTCGCGGCGGGATGAAGCACCATCCGGCGACTCGCACCTTTCAGGCACTGCGCATTGAAGTCAATCACGAACTTCGGCTGGTTGAAGAATTATTGCCACTGTTGCCACGCCTCCTTAACAGGGGCGGGCGAGTCGGAATAATTAGCTTTCATAGTCTGGAGGATCGATTGGTCAAGCGATATTTCTGGGAGCAAGCAGCTGCTGGCTACGAGGCCGAGCTGATAATCCCGGAGAAGAAACCGGTGTCTGGAACAGAAGATGTTCACAATCCGCGCAGTCGAAGCGCTCAGTTTCGCTACGCCGTGAAAAAATAAAACAAAAAAGGAGGGCGACACCATGCCAATCCACATCAAAGTACAATTCCAGGACGCAGAAGTAGCTGAGACCGTTGCGGTACGCCGCGGCTAAGTAAGCTCGCTTGATAGTTTTCCCGGAAAAAGTATGCAAGCTCGGCGGCTCGTTCTTCCACGATAGGGGCGAGCCGACTGGCTGTGTTTTCCTGTGTCTTGATGACACGCCACCAAAAGTACCAAAATTAACACAGTAAACACACAGAAATTATTTATGCACACACGCTCATCCACCACATTTACACCGCGTCGTTCTGGGCCGCAGCTTCGCCGTAACCAGAACGCCACCCGTTTTCGATCACAGACCAAGCTCGGGCCAGTGGCACATACGGTGCTGGTGGCGCTGATGATTATGGTGCTGGGGCTGGTGTACTTGACGCAGGCGACCAAGACGACGGCCTATGGCTACGAGGCGGAGGGGCTGGACTCACAGCTGAATGAGCTGGCGACGAAAAAGTCAGAGCTAGAGGTACAGAATGCGCGGCTGACAGCACTCGAAAAGGTCAAGCATAGCAACGTCGCCTCGGCGATGAAAACACCGACGCAGACGAACTATGCTCGTTAGCCTGGGGGTAAAAGTGGTACAATAGGACAAGCGGTATGAAACGTCACTTAACGCAATCTCGAACCGGCGTACTCGCTATCATTCTGTTGGGGATGATGGCGATTTTTGTGATGCGGCTGTTTTATCTACAGATCATCAAGCACAGCGAATACGTGTCGCTGGCACAGGCCAGTCAGCAGCGTCATTTTGTTATTCCGGCCGAGCGGGGCAAGCTATATATGATGGATGGCGGCGCGGCCGTCCCCACGGTGCTCAACCAGACGGTCTATACGGTTATCGCTGATCCGCAGACGGTCAAGCAGGAGCAGCGCCAGCAGATTATCGCGGCGCTACAGGAAATTGCCGGTGGCGAGGTAGTGAGTGACGCGGCCAAGCGGCTGGAGCGCACCACCTCTCGCTACGAAGTGCTGGCGCGCAACATCACGCGCACGCAAGCCGAGAAGTTAAAGGCCAAGGATTTTGTCGGTATCTTGTATCAAAAGGGGTCGATTCGCAACTATCCGGAGGGGCAACTGGCAGCGCAGGTGCTAGGCTTCGTGAATGCTGAGGGCAAGGGTCAGTACGGGGTTGAAGGGGCGCTGAATGATAGGCTGAAGGGCCGCGATGGCCTACTCAAAACAGTGGCGGACGTGCGTAATGTGCCGCTGACGCTGAGTAAGGATAACGTGCGTGTCGAGGCGAAGTCGGGCGAGAATGTGGCGCTGTCGATTGATCGCAATGTGCAGAGTCACGCTGAAGAGGCGCTCAAACGAGGTATCGAAAAGGCCGGCGCGACCGAGGGTAGTGTGATGGTGATGAATCCGAATAATGGACAAGTGCTAGCGATGGCTAATTATCCGACGTATAATCCAGCCGAGTACGCCAAGCAAAAAGACGCAGCAGTGTTTAGTAACGCGACGACGATGCTGCCGTTTGAGCCGGGGTCCATTGTCAAGACGTTCAGTATGGCAACGGGGATTGATAAGGGTGTGGTGACGCCGCAGTCAACGTACTCGAACACTGATTGTACTGAGGTGGGGGATCGGAAAATGTGTAATGCTCTAAGGGGACTCAGCGGTACGACGAGTATGCAGAGTGCGTTTAATAATTCGCTCAACGTCGGCATGATCACGATTGCGCGGCGGCTGGGCGATGGATCGACGATCACCCCGGGTGCGCGGCAGACGCTGTATGAGTATTATCACGACAAATTTGGGTTCGGTGAGGCGACGGGGATTGAGCTGGCGGAGGCGCCGGGGCTGCTTTACGTGCCGAACCGGCCGGGGGCGGAGGTGAATTACGCGAATATTACGTTTGGGCAGGGTATGAATGCGACGATGGTGCAGGCGGCCAGTGCGTTTTGTTCGGTGGTGAATGGCGGGCAGTATTTTCGACCGACGGTGGTAGCTGGAACGGTGGACGTAAATGGCGGCCTGAAGCCAATGGCCGCTTCGCTACTGCGCAGGACTATTTCTGAGCAGTCATCGGCCACGATGCGGGGTATGTTGTCGACGGCGCGGGCGGTCCTCAATCAGCGTATGCCCGATAAAGACAAGCCGGGCTATGATGTCGGCGGCAAGACTGGTACCTCAGAGACACTGATCAATGGTAGCTATACCATGGACGAAACAGTAGCGACGTATATCGGCTATGGTGGCGCAAATCGCCCCGAGTATGTCATAATGGTACGTGTCGCGGCGCCTGGCAAGCGCAAGAACTTACAGGGTAACATTCACGCTGCACCAATTTTTACTGATATCTCCAACTGGATGATTGATTATATGAAATTAGCACCGAAGGGATAGTCATGGCAACTGCTTTACAAACAATGACCAACGAATTAACGCACGTATTCTTGCTCAGTGTCGGGGCGTTCTTACTAGCGATGTTTCTGACGCCAATTTATACGTTTTTTGCCTATCGATACCGGTTCTGGAAGCGGCAGCGCTCGGAGAGTACCGACGGCAAAGAGTTGAAGGTTTTTGCTAAATTCCAAGCGGCAAAATTGCGGCGAAATATTCCAACGATGGCTGGAGTTATCGGTGTTATTTCAATTTTTGTGGTGACGTTCTCTTGTAATTTAGATCGAGCGCAGACATGGCTGCCACTCGCGGCGTTGATCGGCGGTGCCGCGGTTGGGCTCATTGATGACATTATTAATCTACGCGGGCTGGGCGGTGGTGCGGCCGGCTTACGCAGTCCGGTGAAATTTGCGCTGATTATGCTTATCGGTATCGTCCTTGGCTGGTTTTTCTATACTAAGCTCGGTGTGGCAAGTTTTCACGTGCCGTTCATGGGCGACGTGGCGATTGGATGGCTGATCATCCCGCTGTTTGCCTTTGCGGTGGTGGCGACTGGCAATGCGGTTAATATTTCTGATGGCATGGATGGTTTGGCCGGTGGGCTGTTGGGGATTAGCTTTGGGGCCTTCGGGGTGATTGCCTTGCTGCAGCAACAGGTACTGCTAGCGGGATTTTGCTTCACGGTAGTTGGTGTGCTGCTGAGTTATCTCTGGTTTAATATCTATCCAGCGCGGTTTTTCATGGGCGATGTTGGTAGCTTTGCTTACGGGGTAAGTTTGGGGGTGGTGGCAATGCTGACTAATTCATTGCTGCTGCTGCCGGTGATTGGGTTGTTGTTTGTGATCGAGGCGGGTTCGAGCCTGATCCAGATTGTGAGCAAAAAACTCTTTAAGCGCAAAATTTTCTTGTCAGCGCCAATCCATCATCACCTAGAGGCCAGCGGCTGGCCGGAAACTAAAGTGACGATGCGGTTCTGGGTGATTGGCTGTGTGATGGCGTTTATTGGCGTGATGCTGGCTCTGGCGGGGGGTCATATTGCGTAATCGCATCGTCACCTCAACCGCCAAGGCGGTGCGTCGACACCGGCCGATGTATCAGATCGTGCTGTATATGGGGTTGTTGTTGATGTTGGGGCTGGTGGTGATGTATGCGCTGGGGCCGCAGCGGGCGAATGTGTTGAATCATACGCACGGCGCGAATTATAGCGACACCTTCTTTTTTAATAAGCAGCTGGCCAGCGTCATCACTGCTGTGGTGGCGTTTGGTGTGGCGGCGATATTGCCGTATCGGTGGTTGACCGAGACGTGGGCCAAGCGACTGTTCATCGCGGGCTTGGCGGCGTGTTTCTTGTTGGTGGTTTGCGGGGCGTTGCTGCATCTGCCATTTGCATCGGACACTAACGGCGCGTACCGCTGGTTTTATCTGGGTGGACTGGGTAGTTTTCAGCCGGCGGAGTTATTGAAATTTGGCTTGCTATTGTTTGTGGCCGGGTTTTTGGCCAAGCGAGTGCGCCAAGGCAAACTCAACGATATCAACGAGACGCTGATCCCACTTGGTATTATTATGGCGGTGTCGATGTTTGTGGTGGTGGTACTGCAGAAAGATTTGGGGACGGGTGTGTCGCTCGTAGCGCTGGTACTGTCGGTGTTAGCGGTGTCGGGGATGGACGCTCGGCTACTGCGACGCATCGTACTGGTGATCGCGGCTGCGGCGTTAGTGCTGACGTTCTCGTCGCTGCATCGCATCGAGCGGGTGATGACCTTTATCCAGGGTGATACGCATCAATCAGCCAGCCGGGATGAAAATAATTATCACATCCAACAAGCGCGCATCGCCCTCGGCTCGGGTGGCCTATTGGGTCTCGGTATCGGTAAAAGCGTGCAGGCGACGGGCTACCTGCCGGAGGCAATTAACGACTCGATTTTTGCAGTGATGGGTGAGACGTTTGGTTTTGTCGGTCTGTTGGTTATCTTGGCACTGTTTTCGGCGCTGCTGCTGAGCCTGCTCAAGGTGACGTCGCGGCTGGCTGATATGCACTTGCGGCTAGCGGTGGCGGGCGTGTTTGGCTGGGTGGCGTCGCATGTGCTGATGAATATTGGCTCGATGACGGGGATTATTCCGATGACTGGTATCTCACTGCCGCTGCTCAGTTATGGCGGCACCAGCATGTTATTTATCGCAGCGGCGCTGGGTCTGGCATTTCAACTGTCAGCCTATACGGCACACAAACCATTAATGGAAGGAGAGGGAAGTGGCAAAGATCTTGGCGGTCGGCGGCGGCTCGGGCGGACACGTTACGCCAGTCGTGGCAGTGTGTAAGGAGTTGCGATCATCGGGTGATCACGAATTGCGGTTTTGGTGTGATCGGAAGTTTGGCGCTAGCGCTCGCGGTATTTTTGGTAAATTTGACGAGACGGTCCCGGTTGAGCTGATTATTGCTGGCAAGATCCGCCGCTACCACGGTAAAAGCATGACGTTTCATCTTCGACCGTCAATTTTACTACCGAATCTGCGCGATATCTTTTTGGTTGGTATTGGGTTTATTCAGAGCTTTTGTAAGTTGCTCAGATGGCGGCCGGATGTGATTTTTATCAAGGGCGGCTACGTGTGCCTGCCGGTTGGTTATGCGGCGCGGCTACTGAAGATCCCGCTAGTGCTGCATGATTCGGATGCGCATCCGGGACTGACCAATCGACTACTGGCGCCATTTGCTGCCAAGATCGGCACCGGGGCGCCGCTGGAGCACTATAATTATCCTGACGTCAAGGCGGAGTATGTCGGCATTCCGGTGGCTGAGGAATTTCGACCATATAGCGCGGCTGAGCGGCGACAGCTAAAGGCCAAGTTTGGCTTTGATCCGGCGCGGCCACTGGTGGTGGTGACTGGCGGTGGGCTGGGAGCGGCGCGCCTCAACGAAGCGGTGGTAGCCACGCGCGAGCAGCTGCTGGCTGAGACGTCGGTGCTCTTGATCTCTGGTAAGCATCAGTTTGACGAGCTGAAAGAGCGTGTTGATAGCCGGGCGGGCTGGCGACTAGAAGCGTTTGTTAATCATGGTATGGCCGAAGTGCTAGCGGCGGCAGATGTAGTGGTGGCGCGGGCCGGTGCGACGACGCTACTGGAGCTGGCGGCGCTGCATAAGCCAGCGGTGATCGTGCCGAATGGTATGTTGACGGCTGGGCATCAGCTCAAGAATGCCAAGGTGTATCAGGACGCGCTGGCGGCAGTGATTGTTGAAGAGTCGACGTTGGAGCAGACGCCAGAGGTGCTGAGCAAGAAGGTTATTGGTCTCGTCAAGTCGCCGCGGATCTTGGCCGGCCTCGAGCGAAACATCGGTACATTTGCGAAGCCCAACGCCGCCAAAGACATGGCAGCGATGCTCCTCACCGTCATTCGTCGACAGGGGAGACGTCGGTGAAATTACCCTTTTCTCGGGCAAAATCTACGCCGACCACACGCCGCGAAATTGCGGCTCGTCGTCAAGCAGCGCTAATTAACGAGGATAGTTCATTCGAGACAGCCTATCGCCGTAATCGCAATCTCAACACCCGCCACACTGCCTCGCCGGTCGAGACCTCGGAGCGCACGGTTCAGCATGCGAAATCTCGGCGTCGCCGGACGCGGTGGATTATGTTACTCAGCAGTGCGCTGGTGCTTGTCGTCATTGGTCTACTCGCATGGCAATGTACCGTCACGGTCTCGGTACAAACGCCAGACGCGGCGAGCGCCAAAGAGGCCAATCGCTACCACCGCCTCATTGATGAATATCTCAGTGCACGTCCGGTCGAGCGATTCTTGTTTGTACTGAATCACCAGTCGCTAGCTAGTTTTTTCCTTGAGAAGGCCCCGGAGGTCAAGACGGTTCGCCTCGAGGCCGATCAGCTCGCCAGGCCGCGCCTCAAACTTACCTTTCGCCAGCCAGTCGTCCAGTGGACCTCTGGTGATAAGAGCTATTTTGTTGACGATGCGGGTGTGACGTTCTCGACCACCTACGCGAGCTCGCCGTCAGTCATCGTCAAAGACCAGAGCGGTGTGCCGACTGCAGCCGGCCAGGAGGTTATCAATCGCCACTTTCTCAGCTTTCTCGGTCAAGCTGTCGCCGGCTTTCGTGAGCACCAGCTGGAGGTTACGGAAATTATCCTGCCACAAAACACCGTCCGTCAGGCACTCCTATCAATCAAGGGCCGTCCATACAGTATTAAAATGACCACCGACAGGGAGGCAGCGGCGCAGGTAGCGCAAGCGGTCAAGGCCATGACATTCTTCCAGAGTAGTGGCGCGGCTCCTGCATATATTGATGTGCGTGTCAATCAGCGAGTGTTTTATAAGTAGCGGGCAGGGGTGAATTACTCGTTCGCGCGGGTTGTAGGTCGAGCCACCAATAGAGTAGAGACGTAGCCTCTGATTATATTAGTTCGCTTTTTGTTCGTTTATCAGAGGATCAAGAAAAACATAGTTATAATATCAAAATAGTAAAAAATCAAATAGGGTGCTTGTGGAAAAAATAGAGCAGGGGAATAAAATAGAAAAAAGTCAAATATTTGTCATGAGCCTAGCCGGCGGGACGCCGTATTTGTCGCGTGCGCACCTCGTGGACAAACAAAAGTGCCATATACCCGTGTGCTGGGTGCCTTGTGATGTGGAAAAGTCTACGAGTTTGCCTAGGCCGTAACGACGTTCAGTTCGGTAAGGATATTTATTTGAGAGACGAGACAATACTGGTGTCTCAGTCTCCCAAAGTTCCCTGATCGCTTGAAAGTGGTTGGCGTGGTCTCCGTTTTGTTTATGGTAGCTTGAACGTATCCCGTATTAGCACTCACCGTAGTGCGGTGAAAACCCGGAGGAGATCCCCCGCCGCAAGAGGTGTTAGGCGAAAAAAGTTATAAATGGTATATTAAGTGTGGATATTTGAAGTCTAACGTATCAAAATAACTATAATACGTAAAAGCTACCTTGTGCGACATTAAATTATCTACGAAAAGACGCATGCTCTATCGTCTCTTCGCGATAATATTTTTTGTTTTGTATGTAATGTTAGCTTAGCTTTGACTGCCCTTTACTGGACGCCCCGTGCTGTTACCGTGATTGACGGATAAATCTACCGAATGCGGTTTTGCGGAATTTATTGAAAACTTAGATTTGTTTTATTACCTCGGCGTTTTATGTTTTATGGTGGTTGAGCGCTTCTGGTCGTTATCGTACCCGTTGCCGTATTATCCATCCAGGCTTGCTATATATGGGCGACACAGCCTGCACGTGCGTTAATCTCGGTAGTCTGAGGCCGCCCGAACCGCTAATGTGATAAGTTCGCTTTTTGTTCTATATATTTCCAAGTAACTTGAATTGTATCTAGTTTGAGAAGGGGGTTTATAGTTAAACATAGTTTAAATTATGGTTACTTCCCTATCGTTTCGTATGTGCTATAATTATAAAGGGAGATAAGATGGGGTTATCGAAGCTTTTCGGAAGAAAAAATGATAAAAGATAAAACAAGGGTCTATGTTCCAGACGGCGGGGCGGATCTTTTTGTTGATTCAGCGCTACGCGAATGGGACCTAGACGATACTCCTACTGAACCAGAGCTAAGTGAAGAAAGTCGTGATCTCCACGATAAACTATTTGCGGAAATCATGCGTCGTATCGAGGAGGGGGAAGATTATGAAGGGCATCAAGAACTCATCGAGCTTATTCGTGCTTCTATAAACAGAAATGCCCAGGACGATCGGGATACTGCAGGTAGCTGATGTTTTTCATAATGAGACGATCTAGAGGAATCTCTGGTGTGTAAGCCATAAATTATACTTATGTCGAACTCTTCTTCCGTCGTCGTCGGCGTTTCTTTGGTGTGGTGGTGTCGGTGGCTGCTGATTCAAACGCGCTGTTGCCGCGGATTTGCAAGATGACTTCGCCACTGTCTGTGACGGGTGCGACGGGTTCAGGTTGTGGTGCGGGGTGTTGGGTGTTAGTGGCCGTGGTTCCCTGCACCGGTTGACTAGTGGCCGCCTGAACGGGCCGGGCCAGTGCGGCCGCGGCGACGGCTTGTGGGCGCGGCTGGGCGGGCTGCTTGTGCGGGCGTGGCGGCATGATGACGGCGGCAATTTCTCGCTCGACGTCTTCCCTGTTTCGCGAGTACATACGCCGTGAATGTTCGATGATGTGCGGCGTGTTGTCGGCTTGGCTTGGCGGGAGCTCGAGGGTGCGCGCGGAGAAAGCCGGGGTCTTCTCTCCCCCGATGACCATATTGATGACGAAGTTACGATTGTGCATCTGTAAGAGGTCGACGGCTTCAAAATTCGGCTCAAATTGCTTGGCGAGAATCGGTGCGTCATCAGCAGACACGCGGAATGAGATCATAGTGCCGACGTTGCCAAAGACTGCGTCGCGCACGGTTTCGTTCATCTGTGAGATGTACTGGTTGGCGACGGTCAGGTTGAGGCCGTACTTGCGGGCTTCGGACAGAATGGTGGCAAATGAATCGGTGGCGAAGTTCTGGAACTCGTCGACGTAAAGGTAAAATGGGCGGCGGTCGCGGATGTCGGGGATATCAGAGCGCGACATGGCAGCCAGCTGAATCTTGGTGACGAGGAATGAGCCGAGGATGGCAGCGTTATCTTCACCGATCAGGCCTTTGGACAAATTGACGATAAGAATTCTGCCTTCGTCCATAATTTGGCGGATGTTGAAGGTGGATTTGGGCTGGCCGATGATGTTGCGGATGATGGGGTTGGCGGTAAAGGCGCCGACTTTGTTGAGGACTGGCGCGACCGCCTCGGCGACGAACTTGTCATTCCAGCTGGCGAATTCGACGTTCCAGAATTGCAAGACCACGGTGTCGCGGCAATAGCCCAGCGTTTCTTTGCGGAAGTTTTTATCAGTCAGCATGCGAGTGATGTCCAGCATGGTCGTCTCTGGCCGGTCAAGCAGTGCCAGGATGGTGTAGCGCAAGATGTACTCTAGCCGCGGCCCCCAACTCTCGCCAAACATACGCTTCAGGACGCCGATGACCTCTGATGAAATGTTGGTTTTTTGATTTGGGTTGGTGACTTCCAGCGGGTTGAAGCCGAGCGGATAGGCGGTGTCGGCCGGGTTGAAATAGACGACGTCGTTCAGCCGTGAGCCGGGGATAAATTTCATGTTGTTGATGGCGAAGTCGCCGTGTGGGTCGATGATGGCGTAGCCTTGATTGTGAAAGACATCGCTGAGCGCGAATAATTCGAGTAGCCCTGACTTCCCTGCTCCGGTTTGACCGATGATGTAGACGTGACGCGAACGGTCGTAGCGCAGCATGCCGAACTGGTGGTTGATACCGCGGAAATTGGTGACGCCAAAGGCGGAAATCTGGTCGTCGTTGGCGTCGCTGCCGGTCAGGACAGGTAATTTGGACGGCGGTTCAGCGGTTTTGGCGCTGGCCCAGACGATGTTTGGCGTCTCCACATTGGTGTGCGGTAAGTGAAAGACGGAGGCCAGCTCCTCAATGTTCAGGATGTAGCCATCGCCGTAAAATGCACGCTTGCGGTACTTGTCGAGAAACTCCTTGCCGAACGCACCCTTGACAGCGCGAAAGCCGTTGAGGTTGGTTGAGTTGAATTGCTTAAAAGCACCGACCAGCGCCTGCATATGTAGCTTGGCACTGGTTTGATCTTCACCAAGGTACGCCAGGCGGATCTTGACGTCGTAGCCTAATTTAGTGGCCTTCTTCTCTGCCTCAGAGACACGCGTCTTGTCACGCTCAGATAGCTCGGGCGCTTTTTTGCCATCACTTCCCTGGCCTGGTGGTTTCCAGAGAGCCTCGAGCAGCGTACCAATCCATTGCAGGCCGCCACCGCCAAGCCCAGGGATGAGTTTATGCCCACTCTTGACGCTAGCGATCCAGCGATCAGCGGACTGTTGCCAGCTGTCGGCGATCGGTCTGATGAGCACTTGCACCCAGAGTTCCTCGCCAGTCAGCTCGAGCTTGGCCAGCGTACCGGTAATTCCCGCCAGTGGATCGACTTCAAAGGTCTGAAAGGTGCGGATTGGCAAGAACTCTGGCGCCGTCAAGGTTAGCTCAGTGGTGTACACGGTGGAATGCTCGCGCTCATGCTCGGTGTAATCTTCGCTGGCGACGTGGATTTGGACGGTTGGGTACTGGGCGTAAATTTGTCCCTCGACGAAACTTTGCAGTGTTCGGGGTACCCAGACGTAAAAACGAATTTGACCGTTGACCGAGGCGATTTCAAAGCTGATATGCTCCTGCCGCCCGCCTGATAATTTGAGTTCGCGTTTGTCGCGCAAGATGCCGTGCAGGCTGGCGAATAATTGCTCGGCGGCCAGCTCTTTCTTGTCGTTGGCTTTGGGGATTTCGAGTACTAATAACACACTCTCGGTCGGTTCGAATTCGTCGGCCCGCTGATAGTTGCGCCACGTCAAGAATGACAGCACGGCTGTGATGGGTATCCAGACGTACCACTGCGTTAAAAAACTAATCATCGAAGAGATAATTTCCATGCTATTTCATTATCTCACCCCTTATAGATAAATGCAAACTTAGGCTTCGCTGACCAGAATGTAGGTGGCCTTGGCGGAGCGTTGGAATTGCGGTTTGGCTTGCAAGTTGAGCAGAATGGTGGTTTCTTTGACTTGACGCTTGTCGAGGACGCGCTTCACGATTTCATCGCGGTGCAGCGGCTCGCCGGCCTCACGCAGGACGCTGGCGATGATGTCGGCGACGGTACCGCGAGCGTAACCCCACGATTCGAGGGCATAAATACCGCGGCCGATCAGGACGAAGCGTTTGTCCTTGATGAGTTCGTTGTGGATGGCCTGGATAGTGACATCTTTGCGTTTGAAGTCGCTGTCCTTGATGGCTTTAGCGATGTCCGAGAAGTGCATTGGCTGGCCGTTGCTATCAAGAATGACGAAGATCTTGTCACGAATGGTTTTTGGGTTGACGAGCGGCCACTTGATCAGGCCCCACAGACCACGGAGATGGGCTAGTTTCTTGCTGATCGAGGCGAGTGCGGCAATGTTTGATGGATGCTCGTAGTTGAGCGTTTTGTGTAGCTCCTCGGCGGTGACTGGTTCGCCATGCTGTTTGATGGCTTTGACAATTTCTTCGACTTGCTTCTTGATATTCTTCTCGTCGTTTGGCGTGCCGATGATGGCTGAGTGGTAATAGTCATCGTTCTCGGTGATAATGTTGATCGACGGATTGAGTTCGGCGATAAAGGCGACGTGTGATCGTTCGCTATCGGTGACATCCCGGCCGAGGACATGCTTGGCGAGATTATGTAATGGTGCCGCCCGACCCATTTCTGACAGGTGTGAGGTAACCATCTTTTCGGCAGCTGCGGCGCTTGGTATACTGCCATCGGCGACCAAGAGGCGCAGGCGAACGAGGATGGCCTTCTCCAGCTGGCGGACACGCTCGCGAGTGATTCCGAGCATATCGCCGATCTGCTCCAGCGTCTCTTTGCTGCCGTATAGGCCAAAGCGACGGCTAATAATCTCTTTCTCACGCTCCTGCGGAATCTGCGCCAAAACATCCTCGGCCGCTTGCCGAAGCTGCTTGTCTGGTGCGCTCTGTTCTTGTGTGTCGCTCATGGCTTTATGTTAAATCCTCTCTGCCTCACCTCAGAAGTTATGTTGATATATGACGATATTGCTATTATACAATAAAATATTTTCGTGTCAAGCAAGTCGTATAGTACGCCATAATTATAGCATGTATTTAACAATTTTTGCAATGAAATGGTGTGATAGTTTTTAATTTTGTGAATTATGGGAATGTGGTCTATACAGCACTAATAAAATGTGGCTTGATTGAGTTATTTTGTGGGTCAATTACTTCTTTGAGCGGCTGCTTTTCCTCGGGGATTTGGATGGTTTGGCTGAGGAGCGGCCGCGGCGGGCGGGCTTGGCGGGGGCGACCTTCAAGAATTCAAGCGCCTGTTCGTGGGTAATCGATTTCGGGTCGGTGTCTTTGGGGATCTTGGCGTTTTTGGTGCCGTCGGTGATGTACGGGCCAAAGCGACCGTTGAGGACCTTGACGCCATCACCAAAGTCAGCGATATTCTTCTCGGCTTCGGCCTGGAGTTTGGCGGCGTAGAGTTCGCGAGCTGTCTCTAGAGTAATGGTGTGCGGGTCTTCAGGCTTGATGGAGACGAAGAGCTTGCCGACTTGGATGTACGGGCCAAAGCGGCCGATATTGGCTTTGATGTCTTGCCCGTCTTCGGTTTGGCCAACGACGCGCGGCAGCTTGAACATTTCTAGTGCCTGCTCTAGGGTGACCGTTTCAATTTTTGCACCTTTTGGTAGCGGCGCAAAGCGCGGCTTGCCTTCGTCATCGGTGGCGCCCAGCTGCAACATCGGGCCAAAGCGGCCAAAGCGCGCCAGGATTGGCTTGCCGGATTTTGGATCGATGCCGACTTCACGGTTGGCGCCGACTTTACTGCGGTCGATGCCGCCTGATTGTTCGATCAGTTTGTGAAACGGCGTGTAAAATCCGTGGAGCATGGTACTTTTAGCCAGGTCGGCAGCAGCGATTTTATCAAATTCAGTCTCGACATTGGCGGTAAAATCATAATCAACGATTTGCGTGAAATGGTCGGTTAAAAAGTCAGCGATTAGTTCCCCGCTCGGTGTTGGAATCAGTTTGCCGCGGGTGGAACCGGTTTTTTCCTGGACGACGTCGCGGCTGACTTCTTCGCCGTTGTAACTGAGGACGATGACGTCACGAGGTTTGCCTTCGCTGTCGCCTTTTTCAACGTAGCCGCGGGTTTGCACGGTGTCGATGATGGTGGCGTAGGTGCTTGGCCGGCCAATGCCGAGGTCTTCGAGTTTCTTAACCAGTGAACCTTCGGTATAGCGGGCTGGTGGTCGGGCGAAGGTTTGGCGGGCGGTGATGTCGTGGGTTTCGAGTGTGTCGCCGGTGTGGAGCTTTGGCAAGATTTCGTCTTTGCCGCCGCCGTACACACGCAAGAAGCCGTCAAAGGTGATGACTTCGCCTTTGGCTTCGAAATAAAGATCTGTCACGGCTGTCTCTCGGACATCGTCAGAAAATAATCCGGGACCCGAGACAACCCCAGATTTTTTCTGAGATGTCGCTCGAGGCTCCAGCTGATCGGTCGAGTTGGTGCTGCTCGTTTCATCTCCTCCGACAGAGGCTGTGAAACGTTCGCGAGGAGCGGACGTTTCAGCCGAACGCTCACGAGCCATCTCCGGTGGAGATGCGAGTGAAGAGTGTACTCTGGAGGAGGATGGTGAAACGAGCGCTTTCTCGATAGAAATTACCACCGTGGTTTTCTCTAATTTCGCTGCCGACATTTGTGATGCCAGGGTGCGGCGACGGATGAGGTCGTAGAGTTTTTGGTCGTACTCGTTTGAGGTGACGGTTTCGCGGGTGATGTCGGTCGGGCGGATGGCTTCGTGGGCTTCTTGGGCTGAGGCGGATTTGGTCTTAAACTTGCGGACGGTAGAGTAATCCGGGCCGTACAACCGCTTGATAAAATCAGTGGCGCTGGCGATAGCCTGCCCGCTCAAATTGACCGAGTCGGTACGCATGTAGGTGATTTTACCGTCTTGGTAGAGCCGTTGGGCCGACGCCATGGTAGCTTTGGAGCTAAAGCCGAGCTTGGCGTTGGCTTCCTGCTGCAAGGTTGACGTCGTAAACGGCGCGGCTGGGTTGCGGCTGCCGGGCGTCTTCGAGATGTCGCTGACGGTGAACGTGGCTAGCTTGAGGCTATTTAAGAATTCGTGAGCGGCTGCTTCGGAGTCAAATTTTTGGTTAAGCTCGGCTTTGAATTCTTGATTGTCGTGGATGAATATGGCGGTCACCTTAAACTGTGAGCTGCCCTCGAACTTCATAATTTCTCGTTCGCGTTCGACCAGTAGCCGTACTGCCGGGCTCTGGACGCGGCCGGCTGACTTGCCGCCCGGCACCTTTTGCCAAACCACGGGACTAAGCTCAAAACCAACCAATCGGTCGAGGATTTGCCGCGCCTGCTGGGCCTGCACCAGATTCATATCAACGGTGCGCGGGTTCTTGATAGCATTGGTGATGGCATCCTTGGTGATCTCGTGAAAGACGATGCGCTTGGTCGTCTCAACCGGCAAATCCAACACTTTACAGAGGTGCCAGGCGATAGCCTCCCCTTCGCGGTCTTCATCGGTGGCCAGCCAGACGTTATCTTTGCCGACGGCCTTGACGTTTTTCTTTAGCTCGCTGATGACTTTCTTTTTCTCAGGATCGACTTCATAGACGGCAAAAAAATCATTCGCCACATCAATCGGCGGCGTGCCGTCCTTGGTTTTTTTGACAATCGAGCGGATGTGCCCCACGCTTGATAAGACATGAAAATCCTTGCCCAAGTATTTCTCAATGGTCTTAGCTTTGGCCGGTGACTCGACGATGACGAGATTTTTCATAACTCTATATTATATCAAATCACCTCGCAACCACAACCGCCGAGGGTGTTTGGGTGTGAGGGTCTCTTATTGCTGTTGGCGCGTTTCTTCCCTGACTCGCTTACTGAGTTTGGCGGCACGTATTATATATTGAGCGGCTGCTAGGCCGGCAATTGGTAAATATACTTCAGATACTCCGTCACCGAGGCCACGGAGTAGCTTTGCTGTTTTCTCGTGGCCAAACGACCTTGCTGAGCCGCTGAGTATGTATAATGATGTCGCGGTCGACACGAGGGCGCCACTGATGCGGCCAACCTGTGTTGGTCGGAGTGGTTCGGCTTGGTCGGGGAGCTGGCGGTGCTTGTGTTCTGCTATGAGCGTGGCTATTGCTTTGGTCGCCTCGAGGCTGGTCATAGATGCAACGACAGTCTTTGAGGCGAGACCATCTTCTACTATCTTTAGGAGCGCAGTGGCGGCGACCACTTTATCTCTGATGGGGTCAAGCTTGATACCGAGTTTTGATTGCTGATGGAGGCGTCTCGCTAGTGTTCCATCAGCCTTGTCTGACAGTTCGCCAATGATCAAGGCGGCGATACCCTTAATGGTGTCAGCGTTTCGGATGCCGTATATGCTGCATAGTCCACCTACTGTAGTAACGATATTGGGTAGCGTGAGTATGTCGTCTGATACCTCTTGGTCGATAGGGGTGTCTGGATTATGGCACGTTTCAATGGTTGTATTGGGCCTTGATAATTCTCTCCTCATTGGGACTAGCATAGCATCGTAGTAGATAATGTTACAAGCATAGACGCATTGTTGACACTAGTTAAGAGTCCAGTTATTCGCCCCAAGCGGTTTAACTACGCCGTTGATTTCTAGCATGGTTAGTGCCGTGGCGAAGTCGGCTGGGGTGAGGCCGGATTGTTGTTGTAATTGGTCGCCGCTGCGGACGCCACTGGCTATCAGGTTGATGATGATCGTTTCTTCCGGCGAGCTGCCGAGCGGTAATTGGTTTTGGTCTGATTTTTTCAATTGTTCCGGCGCGATTATGTGCAGGACATCTTTGGCTTCGGTGACGGGATAAGCACCCTGTTTGAGCAGCGTGTTGCAGCCGGCAGATAGCGGGCTGGTGATGTTACCCGGCACGGCAAAGACGTCGCGGCCTTGGGACAAGGCGTGGGCAGCGGTATTCAGCGTGCCGCTGCGCTCGGCCGCCTCAGTGATGATGACGGCGTCGGCTAGTCCTGATACCAAGCGGTTGCGCTCTAAAAAGCTCCAGCGATTGACAATTTTACCGTCGCCCTTTTTCCATTCAGACAGAATAGCGCCGCCATTTTCGATGATGTTCATGGCTAATTTGTAATTGGTTTGCGGCGAGATGTCAGGTAGTTCATTGGGGATGACGCCGATGACTGTGCCGCCAGCCTTGAGGGCGGCCTTTTGGGCGATGCCGTCGATACCGAGCGCTAGGCCGCTGACGATGATGCAGCCGGCTGTTGCCAGGTCGCTCGCCAGCTGCTCAGTCACTTTCCGACCGTACGCCGAGGGTTTGCGCGAGCCGACGATGGCCACGACCGGCGCACTAGCAGTCGGCAATGTTCCCATGAAACACAAGCTTTTCGGCGGATTAGCAATACTTGCCAACCTCTGGGTAAAAATATGCTCATCTGGACGGATTCTATTGATTGCCATGACTTTTGTGATAAAAAGTATTGACATGTTGTCAAATGCTTGCTATAATCAGGAGCGATTGGTTAGCCGAAGTGCTAATCAAAAGCACCTTATACCCCCTATTCTAACTAATATGTTAGGTTGCGCGCAATGGCATTAAGTATTCTTACCCTCCACTTTTTGCGATTCAACGTTACGCGCATACTAACCCCTTTAACTGCCCTTTTTTGAAGGCGACCTCTGTTAAGGTGAGCACTGGATGGTGTTGATATTATAATCAGGCGCGGACTTTTGGAGTTTTAGTCACGACGCTTCACTGAGACGGGAGCTCGGGTGGGTTGAAGGGTAACAAAGCGCCAGGTGATGCCCACCCTTACCTGGCGCTTTTTTAGTTGGGTTTTTGATGTGATCTTGCACCGTGTAAGTGAAGATTGGGCGTGAATTAGTGTGAGGTGACCTGCCGGAAAGCGAGACGTTAGACGAATATGCGTGAGCATAATATTGACTTTTTGTCTCTAAAATAGTATAGTGAAGGCATATGACGCAGATAATTGAGCACGATACGTTAGTCAAGTTAAGCCAAGAGCGCCCGTTGGTGTTTCGAGCCCAAGCGGCCACCGTCTTGGCGCGCGTGCCGCGACGATTTCGACGAGACGCGCGGGTGCTAAGTCGCAGTAAGCGCACGATGCATGACACGTTGACGGCGTGGCGGGACGAATGTTTGCCGAGGCTAGAGACGATCACCTCGGCGCATAATGCGACAATGTTGCAACAAGCCTTGCGGGAGGATTTACTGGCCGAGACGTCGTCGCAGCAACGGCTGATCGCCATGATGATACCGGTGCGGCTCGAGGAGGAGCGACTGGCCTTTGCGGGGTCGCAGTTTACGTCAAGGCGAGAGAAAAAGCCGTATCAGCGAACGCTAGCGTTTGCCCGGCAGCCAATTGATGCCTGTCGACAGCAGGTTGAAGATTTTATGCGGTATGAACTGTACCGGACGGTGCTCTCTGAGGTCGGTGTGACTGTGGTGGACAAGCAGGCGCGGCCTCTGGTGCGATGCTGGCAGCGGCTGCGGGCCGGTCGTCAGGTCAAGAAACTGCGGCGCGAGGTAACGAGGCGCTTGGCGGCGATTGAGCGAGAAATGACGGCGATTGAGCAGGAGCGCGGCGGCTTGGCGGCGCGGCTGTTCGGGCTGAATATTGATTATGTGACGGTACTAGCGGCGCGACAGGAGTACGAAAAGGCGCTGGGCCGGCTGAGTAAAAAAGCGGCCGAGAGCCCGGCGAAGCGGCTGGCGCTATATGAGAAAAAGACCGAAGCAATTCGCGAGGAATACCTCGATACGGTGCCGGGTGTGGCGAATTTATCAGAGGCGCAGCGGGCGGTCAAGGAAATTGATTCGGTGCTGCTGGCGATTTTTGACCTAGATGCGACCGCACGCAATGAACTGATGGGTGCATTCAAGCGCTACCGGATGCTGACGCGCGAGCGGGACATGCTACGGGCAAAGCTTGAAGTATAGTTTTATAGAAATTTTTGGTCGCATGGTTTGTTGGTCTGGGCGGTCGCTACCTGGTTAGTTTTTTGGCAGTTGTTTCGGCTGGTTCGGGCTGCGTATCACCAGCTGTCATGCAGGCCTGGCACACTCCTTCGAGTTCAAAGTGGTGGCGCTCGACACGGAAGTGATGGCGCCGGCCGATCAGGGCAATGAGTCGCTCTAGCTCTGGTGTCTCCAGCGGTTCGGCGTTATGACAGCGGGTGCAGTAGAGGTGGTGATGATGCGTGATGAATGGCTCGGCAAGCTCATAACGGACTTTCCAACCGATGTGGATGGTGTTAATGACGCGGAGCTCGTGAAAGGTTTCGAGGATGCGGTAAATGCTGGTGCGGTTAGTGTTCGGGCAGCGCTTGGCAATTTCGGCGATGGTCAGTGGTACGTCGATAGATTCGAGTGCCGTAAAGACTTCGCAGCGTGATTTGGTCAGGCGAAGGTCGGCTTGGCGAAAGATGTCGCGTAAGGTATCCATGTCGCAATTGTAGCACTTATTGCGACAAAATTGCAATAAGCCACACAATACGCCATACTGATGAGCTATGAAAGAATGTATTGAACGAGTGCTGAGCTTGCCGCAGCTCACACCTTCTGAGGAAGTTAATGCGGCGTTTACCGAATTAGTTGATGCGGTGGTGGCGCACGGTGAAGAGCCACTGCTGTGTGATGAGAATAGGCGCCATCAGGTGCAGCAGCGCTGCGCGGTAGCCGAGGGAGAGCTGGAACGACACTGGTCGAGGCGTATCACGAAGGCGGATAACCCGTGGGCAAAGCTGGAAGAGTTTCCGTATCATGAGAATTATAAAGAGTTGACGCGGCGTGAGATTGGACTACTGGGGCGAGCTGGGCTGTGGCTGTGTGACTCCTCGGAGGTTGCGATGATCGGTAGCGGGCCGTTGCCGCTGACGGGATGGTGGCTACATCAGCTAACGGGAGCGCGGATTACGCATATTGATGCGTCGGACGAGGCAATTGAGTTATCGCGCGGCCTTGCCACGGCGCTTGATTGGCCGGGTGAATTTGTGACTGGTCTGGGCCAGTCGGTGGCGCTGGATGAGGGGCAGTATGATGCGATATATGTGGCGGGGCTGGCTGGCGAAACGCTGGCGGAAAAGCAAGCAATTGTTGATCATGTACGACCAGCGCTCAAACCTGACGGACGACTGATCGCGCGTGGCGCGTATGGGGCGCGCACCCTGCTCTATCCAGGATTTGATGCTCACGCTTTTGAGGGTGTGAAGCTGATGGAGGAATATCATCCGACAGATGAGGTGATTAATTCAGTCTTTGTATGCAAGCCCGTGCAGTAACGAAGCGTAGCACTAATTGAGACATTGTCGCAATAATGATACACAGCTAGACGCCGAGGAATTCGTATGGATTGGCTGGTTCGGTGGTTGGGGTGATGGTGGGGTTGGTGAGGACGTAGACAGCTCGGCCGCCGGATAGTTCACGTTTAACCTGGCCGCTTAGGCGTAGCCATTGGTTGTTGCGGTAACGCTCGGCGTCTGGGGATTTAACGAGAATGCTGATCGGGGTGCTGTCGACAGCGCAGCAGCTGATGACGAAGCGTGAGAGCTCGAAGTAGTGGTTGTCGTAAAAGCCGCTTGGGTCGCGCGCCACGAAGCCAGTGACGTCAATGGTTACACCGTCAAAAAAGCTGTCATTCGGACAGTCATCAAACGCGCTACGCCAACGGTTCATCGAAACGGGCTTGCCATCAAGCGGCTCTGGTTTGTCACAGCGGCCGGTCGTACTGGTTGGCCCGGACGTGGCGCGGTTGGCAGCGCTGGACGAGGACAGTGGACGCGGCGGCAGGACGATGGCCAGAGCGAGGATGCCGGCGGTGATGATTGCCAGTATAGGGATCTTGCGCCGCGGCTTTTCTGGGTGCTTCGTGGTTGTCGCGCCAGCGGAGGCTCGTCGCTTCCCTGCTGGGTTATGGCGTAGCTGCAAGATGATATCGAGTATTAGTAACATACCGCCAGTCATGGCCGCCACGACGGCGAGCAGATGGTAGCGTGGATGGATGTAAAAGCCGAGCTGGCCGCGGACGGCGATGAGGATGATGTAGCCACAGGCGAGCAGTCCGCCGCCAGCGCGTAACAACGGGGTGAACTTAGCGCGCATATAGATTGACTCCGATTCCTGCCGCGAGTGACAGGCTGAAAATAATAAGCATGACTAGCAAGATAAAGCGCGGACGGAAAGTGCTTCTCATGAGGAGGATGAGCTTGATGTCGATCATCGGGCCAGTTAGCAGAAAGGCGAGGACGGAGCCATTGGTAAAGATACGGGCGTAGGCCAGCGCAAAAAACGCATCGACACTGGAGCAGATAGAGACGACGAAGCCGAGGCCGATCATGGCGATGACCGACAGGATGATGTCGCCGCCGACGGCGTTGATGATGGAGCGCGGGACGAAGACTTGGGTGGCGGCAGCGATCATGGCGCCGAGGACCAGCATGGTGGTCAGCTGCCAAAATTCGTTGCGGGAATCAGCGAGGATGTGGCGAAAAGTCGTTGGATGACGGTCGGTGCAAGAAGCAGCGAATGACGGCTGGAGGACGTGCCTCGGGTGAATAAAGCTGACGATCAGAGCGGTCAGCTGGACGATCAGAAAGCCAAAGCCGATGCGCCACCAGACCATGCGTGGTTCAAAACTAAAGGCGGTCATGGTGGCGATGATAGTGATCGGATTGAGGATCGGCGCGGCTAGGAGAAAGCTGATGACGTCGGCGGGCTTGAGACCGTGCGCTAGGAGACTGCGGGCGACCGGCACATTGCCGCACTCGCAGACTGGCAGCGCGATACCGACGAGCGAGAGGAGAATGCGGCGAATGAGCGTGTGCTTGGGGAGGATTTTAAGCAATCGATCCGGCGGTAGGAAGCGGCGGATGAGAGCGGAAACAATGATGCCGATGATGAGAAACGGTGTGGCCTCAACGATGACGCTGCATGTTAGTGTCAGGAAATCCTGTGCCAATGGCGCCAACGTCTCGGCCCACGTGTGCGGTGGATGGGCAATTAGCCAGAGGTCGATTTGTAAACCATACTGCATCACAACGATCCCAAACAAGCCGACGATCGTCCATCGGATTGCATCGCTGTGGTTTTTGAACCAGGCGCCAGCGCGCTGATATATTGTCTGTAGTGACGGCATAGTTTCTATTATACTACTCCCCGCCTAGCATGCTATACTAAAACTCAGTATGAAACATTGGCTCCACTCACATCACCCATTTCGGATTTTTTGGTTTTCGGCGCTGTTGACGCTGGCGTTGGGCGGGTTGATTTTCGGACATTTCGGCGCGAGCGGCTTGTGGCTGTTTGCAATCTTGGTGGTGCTGGAAGTGACGTTTAGCTTTGATAACGCGGTGATCAACAGCAAGGTGCTGGCCGGCATGAGCCAGGTTTGGCAAAAGGTATTCTTGACAGTTGGGATTTTCGTGGCGGTGTTTGTGGTGCGGTTCGTGCTGCCGATTATCATCGTGATGGTGGCGAGCGGCCATGGGTTTATGGAAGTGGTTGATTTGGCGCTGAATAGACCGGCGGAATACGGGCATATCTTGCACGAAGCCTCGCCGATGATCGATGCTTTTGGCGGCGCGTTTCTGATTATGATTGGCCTCAGTTATTTCATTGATTATAACAAGCGCGTGCATTGGATGCGGCATGTCGAGCCGTGGCTGGCCAAGGCTGGGCGGTTCGAGAATTTCAAGGTGTGTTTGATGCTCAGCGTGGCGGCGGTACTGTATTTCACGGTTGAGCCGCCGCATCGGGCGCTGGTGCTGATCTCGTCGGTGCTGGGGATTATACTGCACATTGGACTGGAATTGTTCGGCTCATTCTTTCATGAGGATGATGCTAAATCGGTCAAGGTCAAGACTGGCTGGGCGGCGTTCGCTAGCCTGCTCTATCTGGAAGTGCTGGACGCTAGTTTTAGCTTTGACGGCGTCATCGGCGCGTTTGCTATCACCAGCAGTGTGCTGCTGATCGTGGCGGGCCTGGGCGCCGGCGCGATTTGGGTGCGTTCGCTGACGGTGTATTTGCTGCGGACGGGCGTGCTTGGCAAGTATAAATATCTGGAAAACGGTGCGCACTGGGCGATTATGGCGCTGGGTATGATGATGATTGCTAAGCTGTTTCATCTGGAACTGCCGGAATGGGCGACGGGTGGTCTGGGGCTATTGTTTGTGAGTTTGGCGGTTGGCAGTAGCATGCTGGAGGTGCGAGCGATTAGGCTGCAAGAAGTAGCGATGACTAAAATTCATCAAGCTGAGCAGAAAATAAAACATAGCGCATCAAAAATTGTGCCTAAAAAACGACAGTAAACACTAGGATTTGGCCACTAAAGTTTTATACTAAATGGTTCAATTGTTTCGTTAAGAAACTTCTCGATTAGGTTAATTGACTCTGGAATAACCCAGTTCTGAAGAATTGTTCGTTCATCGGCGTTGAACTTGCTGAGGACGAAATCAACATCGCCGATTTGCCTGCGTAGTAGGTTGTCGGTGCCGGTGCGAATATGCCAGAAGTCACTACCAACATGTCGGTGCAGTGACTTCAGTCCGTTATTGCCAGCGCTTTCACCACCCTTGCGGACACGAATTTTACCAAAATCAAGCGCCGTATCGTCATGAATAATCAGGAGATCATCAAGCGTCAGCTTATAAAAATCCATGAGCGCTCGCGCGGCAATGCCGACTTCGTTGTAGTACGTCGTTGGTTTGACCAAGAGAACTTTTTCCTGCGGACTAGCGGTGCGCGACTTTGCGTTAGCGGTTGAGGCTAGCTTGACATTATTTAGCTCGGCAATATACGCAAAGAATTTGGGCTTATTGCTAAATTGTGCACCCTGCTCCGCTGCCAACTGGTCGACTACTAAAAAGCCAGTATTATGCCGCGTGTGAACGTACTTTTCGCCAGGGTTGCCAAGGGCCAGAATGACTTTCATAGCCTTAGTATAGCACCTTGGCTGTGATGACGTATAATAGACGTATGGCGAAACGCGATGATGATTTGGAATTTAGTGTTAATGCGGCGTTTGACGAAGCGCGGGCGGTCGTTGATAAAGTGCCGCTTTATTTGGTGAACGGCTCGCTGGGTGCCGGCAAGACCAGCGTGCTGGAATTCTTATTGCAACAAAGTGACTATAAGGGCACGCGGGTGATTGAAAATGAATACGCCAATGAAAATGTCGACGGTTATCGGCTGGAGGGATTGGCAGAGATGGTGACGACGCTGGCTGGCGATTGTGTCTGCTGCTCGTCGAAACACGCACTGACACGGATGCTGCTGGATTTTTGCCGGAATTCACCGGCGCCAGTGTTTATCGAGGCGACGGGAGTGGCGCGAACGATGAACTTGGTCGAGAAATTGATTAATGCACAAATCTTCAATAAGTATGAGTTGATGCAGAGTTTTTACGTGATCGATGCGCACGAGATTTTGCGCGGGATTGAGCCAGCGCACGAAGTTGAACTGCAAGCAGCAGACGTGATTTTGGTGACCAAGGAGGATTTGCTGAACGATAGCGAGCTGGCTGAATACGAAGCAAAACGCCGCACCCTACCCTACGCCAAGGTGCTCAGCGCGCCGCACGGTCGGTTTGATCTTAGTAAAATAACTACGCCGTCGGGGCTGCTGGCGTTTTTTGATACGTATGACGGCGAACTGGCGGTGCCGGATAATCCGACGTATGCGGTACTGGATGTGTCGGGCGTGAAAATTACGGCGACGACGTTGGAGAAAATATGGCCGGAATTATTTGCGGCATATGGCCTACGGCGAATGAAAGGCTGCTTTATTAGTGACAACGGTGCGCGCCAGCATGTGGAGGCGACCGAGCAGCAAATTCAGATAACTCATGCCAAGCCTGAGGAAGCAGCAAAAATCGTATTCATCGGCGACCGAGCAGACGAAATTACGCGCGAAGCACTAGCGGCGCAACTGGTTATGTTTGGATAAGAGTTCGCTTTCGTCGTTTCCGACTCATCAGCATAGACACGCATCTATGGAGCGAACTGACAAGCAGAAGGTGGAGGAAAGTTAACTTTGCCCGCCAGTTCGTAACCAGTGTATATCTATCAATCACCTCCTTTTGAGTCATGTACAGGTAGGTCACGGTCCAATGGTCCCCCCTTGCTTTGCTTTCATGAGAGCCTTCGTTATGGAGATTGGATCGGAATTGGAACATACTTGGATGGTGTGCTTATTGAACTTGAACCTAACCACAGTCTGCCCCTCCCGGTCGTGCAATTGAGCAAGCATCTTCGCGTCAATAATGGCGCTAAGCAGGTTAGTGCCATCATTGAACTTTATACTAATTGAAATAACCTTATAGTTGGGCATAATACTCTTCCTCCCCACCCGAGCGGATGCTCATGTGAAAAACACTGGTCGACACTCGGATGGGTCGACTCGAGATGGGGTGTTTTGGTGCTTCTTATGATACACCACGACATCCCACCTCAAATCGAAACTTTCTCTGCTTGTCAAACTACACTTTCGGACAAGGATGTACTCAACTCGTCAACAAAAGCTGATATATATATCACTAATAGAATAAAATGTCAATGGATTTTGTCAAAAATGTGGTGTAATATTTTCTCTTACCCCTGTTATGACCATAGACAACTTTTTATAGAAAATAGTAGCCGGTGCTTTCTGATAACAGTAACTTGGCGCAGCATGATAAGAACGGGTCGGAATGTGGGTATTTCAAGAACATCAAAACGCCGGCAAGTACATAAGTACATCGGCGTTTTGTTAGGATTCTTATAGCCTAGAAACACTTGATATTAAGCGTACAATTGTTACTGGGCTTCAGGCGGAAGAGGTGAGCGGTATCCACTTTGTCGCTCGCGTACTTCGTTATACCATCCTAATAGCTCTTGACCATGATCCCAGCCCCACGCTGAGTCTGGCAATAAATAACCAGTTACTGCATTAAACAATGGATCTGAGGTATTTACCCTGATATCCAATATTTTTAGGGCCTCTCCGGCAATATCTGCTACGGTTGCAGTCTCGTTATTGTTGAGATGATCTTCTATGAGCTTTGCCAATAGGAATGTGTAAGAGCTGTACATGACTCCTCTTGCCTCAAACTCACTCGTAAATGGCTCTGCTTGTATTGGGTTATCTCTGTCACCATAGATATTGGGTGGTAGCTGCGCCGCCGCTGCTCCAGCAAGGTGTATTTCTACGTCCCAGAGTTTTTCTTTTAGCTCCTCATATTTTTCTTTTCTGTTGATAATGGTATCTGCCCGCTGAATATCATAATCGTCTTCATCGTTGCGCCGAGCTTCATCTTCCCGCGCCTCAGCAGCAAGGAATTTTTCTGGTATATCGTCCAGAGTTTTTATTACGAGTGGATATGTCTCTGCCATTACAGGATGCTCACTATACGGATCAGGAACTTTTATCTGCTGATCACAGTGTCCGCGCATAACTCGCGCCCAAGCTGCCTCTAGTTTTTCGGGATCAGAATTTTCATATACGGGAACACAAACACCACCAAAAATAAGTAGTACCGGCTGGCCTTCTTCTGGTGCTTCTGGGCCGTTACTGATAGCATATTTGGCTATATCTACTGCATCAGAGAAAAATATTCTGGCATCAGCAAGGTCGTTGCCCAACTCAAGCAATGGGGCTTTTTCCAGCGGACCGCTATACATTTCAGGTTCGCTAGGTTCAGGAGTGACTTCAGTAGAGCCGTCAGTGCCAACAGGTGTTTCTGGATCTGCCTGAACTTCCTCCTTGATACCCGCAGAATTTTCCTGAAGCATGCCCCAGGGGGTTGTAGAATTATTTTGCTCTTCGCTCAGCATTCTCTCAGGTGGCTTTGGTATTCCTGGCATAGCTATAACTCCTCTCGTATGGATTTTAGTGTGCTGAGATTATATCAGCAGTACAACACTATGTCAATTTTTGAGAATTCAGCTCCAGTTGTTACTACGCCGTCAAGTTAGTTCATTTCTTGTCAAGAACGACCAAGTGCTCAATATGCGGTGTGCGCGGGAAAAAGTTGTAGCCACGGTGCCAAGTGATTTGGTAACTTTGCTGGAGCAAGGCGACATCTCGGGCTTGGGTGACGGGATTGCAGCTGAGATAAATGATACGCGGCGGTAATTTTTGCAACAATGTCGCAATAACGTCGGGATGCAAGCCGGCGCGCGGTGGGTCGACGATGACGATTTCCTTGCCTGTAATGTGGTCGAGGGCTTGTTCGCTGGGGGCGAGAACGGCGCGGGCGTCGGTGCGGTCAAGTTCGGCGATGTTGCGCTGCATTTCGCGGA